>DAIDAS010000381.1 GCA_027310505.1 bacterium | reverse complement strand
GACGCAGGGTGTTTTTCAGCGCAGCGAACCAGTTATCGGTATCCACCCCCACCTCGCGCTGGGTGACGATACAGTTCTTGTGGTCGTGCACGAATTCGATCGGGTCTTCGATGGTGATGATGTGGCCGTAACTGTTCTCGTTGCGATAGCCCACCATCGCCGCGAGCGAAGTGGATTTGCCCGAGCCGGTAGCGCCGACAAAAATCACCAGGCCGCGCTTGGTCATGGCGATTTCCTTCAGCACCGGCGGCAGGCCCAGCTCTTCGAACTGTGGAATCTTGTTGGTAATGGTCCGGAACACCAGCCCGGTCGAGCCGCGCTGCACGAACGCGTTGACCCGGAACCGCGCCATGCCCGGCAGGCTGATGGCGAAATTGCACTCGTTGGTGGCATCGAATTCGGATGCCTGCTTGTCGTTCATGATCGAACGGCAGATTTCCTTGCATTGCTGCGAAGTCAGCGTCTGGTTGCTGACCGGTTTCACCGCGCCATCGACCTTCAATGCGGGCGGAAAACCCGTCGTGATGAACAGGTCGGACGCATTCTTCGCCAGCATGAGGCGCAACAGGTCGAATACGAATTTTTCTGCCTGGCCTTGATCCATGCCCTAATCTCCTTTATCGATCCGCCGGCTACGCGGCGAAAGCATCCTTGTTGGCGGCCTTGCCACGTGCCTCGGCCAGCGAAATCATATTGCGCCGCACCAGTTCCTGCAGGTTCTGGTCCAGCGTCTGCATGCCCACGTTCTGACCGGTCTGGATCGCCGAATACATCTGCGCCACCTTGTTCTCCCGGATCAGGTTGCGGATGGCGGGAGTGCCGATCATGATTTCGTGCGCAGCGACCCGCCCCGACTCGTCCTTAGTCTTGAGCAGCGTCTGCGAAATGACTGCGCGCAGCGATTCTGACAGCATCGAACGCACCATTTCCTTTTCCGCGGCGGGGAACACGTCCACGATACGGTCGATGGTCTTGGCGGCAGAACTGGTATGCAGGGTGCCGAACACCAGGTGGCCGGTTTCTGCGGCGGTCAGCGCCAGACGGATGGTCTCCAGGTCGCGCATTTCGCCCACCAGAATCACGTCCGGATCCTCACGCAACGCCGAGCGCAGGGCGTTGGCGAACGACAGGGTATGCGGCCCGACCTCACGCTGGTTGATCAGGCATTTCTTGGACTGGTGCACGAATTCGATCGGGTCTTCGACGGTGAGAATATGGCCGTAATCGTTCTCGTTGACGTAATCGACCATGGCCGCCAGCGTAGTGGATTTACCCGAACCGGTCGGCCCGGTCACCAGCACGATGCCACGCGGCGTCGCGGCAATTTCCTTGAAAATAGGCGGGCAGTTCAATTGTTCCAGCGTCAGCACCTTGGAAGGAATGGTCCGGAACACCGCACCGGCGCCACGGTTCTGGTTGAATGCGTTGACGCGGAAACGCGCCAGGTTGGGAATTTCGAAAGAAAAGTCACACTCCAGGTTTTCTTCATAAAACTTGCGCTGGCCGTCATTCATGATGTCATACACCATGTCGTGCACCTGGCTATGATCCATCGCCGGCATGTTGATCTTGCGCACGTCGCCATGTACACGAATCATCGGTGGCAAACCGGCCGACAGGTGCAGGTCGGAAGCCTTGTTTTTCACCGAAAACGCCAGCAAATCTGAAACGTCCATCGAGATTCCCCTGATATAATTTTTGGATAACGGGATAACAGCCTACTCAGCAGATTATGACCTCAATTTCAGACCGCGTGCAAGCAATCCGGGCGAGCATCCAGCAGGCCGAACAGGCCACCGGACGCACGGCAGGCGAGGTGCATCTCCTCGCTGTCAGCAAAACCAAGCCGGCCACGGCGATTCGTGAGGCCTACGCGGCAGGGCAGCTGCGCTTCGGCGAAAACTACGTGCAGGAAGCGCTGGAAAAAATGGCCGAACTCGCCGACCTGCCGCTGGAATGGCATTTCATCGGCCCGATCCAGAGCAACAAGACGCGCCCTATCGCCGAAAATTTCCATTGGGTGCATGGCATCGACCGACTCAAGATCGCGCAACGCCTGAACGACGCCCGACCCGGCCACCTGCCGCCGCTTAACGTGTGCATCGAAGTCAATGTCAGCGGCGAAGCCAGCAAGGAGGGCGTGGCTCCGGGCGAAGTCGTGGAACTGGCCAGCACCATCGTGCAGTTGCCGCGACTCAGGTTGCGCGGGCTGATGACCATTCCGGCTCCCACCCACGACCGTGCTTTGCAACACCGGCAGTTCGCAATGCTGCGGGAACTGCTGGTATCGCTCAACCAGCAGGGATTCCAGCTGGACACGCTGTCCATGGGCATGTCGGAAGATTTTCCAGCCGCCATTGCCGAAGGCGCCACCATCGTGCGCATCGGTTCTGCCATTTTTGGCGCCCGCCCACCCAAGTCGCCGAATACGGTGCCAGACAGTTCCATGCCATGATCCGCATCGGCGGATCATCCGTGCTGACGGTTCTTGCAGTCGCCGGCATCTACTTTGTCGCAGCGCAAATTGGCCACCTGTTCTCCCCGGGGGGAAATTCCGCCAGCCTTGTCTGGCCCGCCGCGGGCGTCGCATTGGCTTCCGTGCTGCGCTATGGCCCCGTGGCAGGCATCGGCGTTCTGACAGGCATACTGATCGAAGAAATCACTGTTGCCCATGTGCCGCTCATGTGGGCGACCGGCATCGCCGTTACCAATACGGCCACATACCTTCTTGCCGCCTACGGCATGCACAGGTTTCGACATTTTCGTAGCGCCCTGTCTCGGCTTGATGACTTCAGGACATTGATGCTGTTCGGGGCTGCGCTGACACCCCTGCTCCCCGCCGTATTCGGCACCGCTGCGCTGAGCATGGCTGGAATCGTGCCGACAGGCCATTATTTCGAAGCGGTAGCTCACTGGTGGATGGGAGATGCGCTGGGAATTCTCCTTTTCACCCCCCTTTGCCTGACGATAACTGAGCCCGCTTCGACGCGTCAACGAAGCGCATCCTCCCCGGGCTGGCTCGTGCTTCTGGGAGTCGCATGCCTGATGATCTTCACGGAGCTGGGCCTCGACATTTTCGGATTCCGCCCGTCACCCTTGCTGTTGTTCCCGCTGCTGATCTGCGGCGCTTATGCCTACTCCCTGCGCACAGCCAGCACAGGGCTGGCACTGGTTTTTGCCAGTGCATTCGGCAGCCATTTGCACCAGATCGGGTTCTATGGCGGAACATTCGGCCACCCCCCTGTGGAGGCATGGCTGATGGTGTGCATGCTGTCGGTCAGCAGCCTTGCCGTAAGCGCAGGAAATGCGCAGCGCGTCCGAATGGAACTTCTGGCCGAAGCCCGGCGCAATTCGCGTTTTGCAACGCAGGCAAAAAGAACACGAGCACATACTGCTTCGGCCGTTGATCGACGCCAATCCGGATCTGGTTTTCGTCAAGGACACGCACGGCAAGTACCTGATGTGCAACCATGCATTCGAAAAATACGTCGGGCTGCCGGAAAACGAGATTATCGGCCACGACGATTTGCATATTTTCTCCGCGCCCGTTGGCAATGCCTATCGCATGAACGATGCGCTGGTCATGGGACAAAAGCAGCCGCGGAGAATGGAATGGGTTTCTTACCCTGATGGCGATCTGGTCTTGATGGATATGCTCAACGCCCCGCTGTACGATGCCGAGCACAATCTGGTGGGCGTTTTCGGAATCGGGCGCGACGTGACCGAGCACCGGCGACTCGAGCACCGGCTGGTGACCGCCACCGAAGAGCGCCAGCGCGCCATCGGGCAAGAACTGCACGACAGCCTTGGCCAGCGGTTGATCGGCATGGCCTTCCTGGCAAAAATCATCGAGCAGTCGCTGGCCGGCGATCGGCCCGACCTTGCCAGGCAAGCCACGCAAATCGTCGATCAGGCCAGCGAGGCTGCCGCCGAAGTCCATACGCTGGCACGCGGCCTGGTGCCGGTGGAGCTTGAATCCAACGGACTGATGGCGGCCCTCTCAGCGTTGGCAAGTCGCGTGGCAAGCACGTACGATATCGTCTGCGAATTTCATGCCACTGAAGAAGTGCTGGTGTTTGATCAGGCGCAGGCGCTCAATCTTTACCGTATCGCACAGGAAGCCACCAACAATGCGATCCGGCATGGGAATGCCAGCGTGATCGATATCTCGCTGGCGCATGCGGATAAAATGATCACGTTAACGGTCAGCGACAACGGGCAAGGTCTCAATGAAAAACCATCACAGGCAACCCCAGGCTCCGGCATGGGGATCCACATCATGACTTACCGGGCATCGCTGGTAGGCGGAACCCTCACCATCACCCCCGGAGAAGGCGGCGGCGTGTGCGTCAAAGCGGTCATTCCCGTGCAGCCTCCGGCGTTTTTTATTTGATGGGGCTGCGGAAATGAGCAAGGGCACCGAGGCAAAAGCACGCGTGATGCTCGTGGAAGATCATGGCATTGTGCGCCATGGCCTGGCCATGCTCATCAATGCACAGGCAGACACGGAGGTCTGCGGCGAGGCCGACAATGTCGACACGGCCATCTCGATGATCCGGGAGGAAAACATGCCCGACATCGTCCTGATCGACATCTCCTTGCAAGGGCTTTCCGGATTCGAACTGATCAAGCACCTGAAAGCGCGTTTTCCCTCGCTGCTGATGCTGGTCGTTTCGATGCATGATGAAACCCTGTACGCCCAACGGGCGCTGCAAGCAGGCGCACACGGTTACGTCATGAAACAGGAAGCCGCCCATACGATCCTGGCGGCCATCCGCAACATCCTGAAAGGCAAAATCCATTTAAGCGAACGGATGAACGCCTCTATCCTGAAGCGCATTGCCGCAGGCGAAACGGAATTGCTCCCCCCGGGCGCGCGGCTGACCCCTTCCGAATTTGAAATCCTGCAACTGATCAGCGCAGGATACGGCAGCCAGGAGATTTCCACCCTGCTCAACCGCAGCATCAAAACCATAGAATCCCATCGCGCCAATATCCGCAACAAACTGGGGCTCAAGGACGGTGCCGCGCTGATCCGTTTCGCCACCCAATGGAAGATGGGCAATCATTCATCCTCCATCACACCCCACAAACCGGCTTCGTAACCTTCAACAACGCATCTAAAGGAAACCCCTAGATGCAATTAGGGGAGGCACCTGAGTTACGGCCGGCAGCGAACTCACTATCATGCAGGGTTCATGATTATCCGGAGCCCTAAGGAGTGCGTAAAACCGCCAGCATTCTGGTCGTAGATGACAATGAGATCAATCGGATGGTGCTGAAGGCTCAACTGAAGCATCTTCAGGCCGACGTCCTGGATGTTGCGAGCGGACAGGACGCCGTGGCCGCCTTCATGCAGTTTGACCACCACATGATCCTGATGGACTGCCACATGCCCGGCATGGATGGCTTTGAAACCACGCGCGAACTGCGCAGACTCGAAGAACATTCAGGCAGGTCACGCAGACCCATCATCGCCGTCACCTCGGATGACAGGTCAGGCATTATTGACCGTTGCCGGGATAGCGGCATGGATGATTATCTGCTCACACCCTTGCGGCTCGCCACCCTGGTCTCCACCCTGGAAAAGTGGCTGCCGGAGATGGCACACCCCTGAGTCGCAAGGCTGCCCAGCCTGTTGCCATACCCCCGCAAACACCAGCCGCCACCCCTCTGAATCAACAGCAATCATGCCTGTCCTTTTCTCCCGAGGGGCCCTCAGGCATATTTTTGGACGATCTTCCCCCGGCTCGTGCTGAAACCTGTTCCAAGCTATGCTAACCTTTCGGGCCAATCGTAAGGGATCAAGAATGGAAAAAATCAGTTTCATCGGCGGCGGCAACATGGCACGCGCCCTCATCGGCGGGCTTCTGGCCAAGGGCTGGGCGGCTTCCGACATCCACGTCATCGACCCGGATGCCGAAAAACGTGACAGCCTGCAGCAAGATTTCGGCGTCTCCGTCGGCGACCAGTTGCCAAGAGCCGCCATGGCCGACATCGTGGTACTGGCCGTCAAGCCGCAGCAGCTGCGTGACGTCGCCATCTTTCTCGGCAGTCTGCTCCAGCACCAGCTACTCATTTCCATCGCCGCCGGCGTACGCTGCGGCGACCTGATTCGCTGGCTGGGCAATTACGGCGCCGTGGTGCGCGTCATGCCCAACACTCCGGCGCAAGTGCAAGCCGGGGTTTCCGCCTTGTATGCGGCAGAAGGGGTCAGCGCCGAACAGCAGAAGCTGTCGGAAACCGTCATGGGCGCCGTCGGAACCACCCTATGGCTGGAAAGCGAAGAACAGATGGATGCCGTCACCGCCATTTCGGGCAGTGGCCCAGCCTATGTATTCTATTTTCTCGAAGCCATGCAGCAAGCCGGCAGCAATTTGGGGCTCGCCCCGGGGCAGGCGCGGGAACTGGCGCTGCAGACCTTTCTGGGGGCATCAAAACTGGCGGCCGGCAGCGAGCACGATTTCGCCACGCTGCGCGCCCAGGTCACCTCCAAAGGCGGCACCACGGAGCGCGCGCTGAATCACATGGAATCAGCCGGCGTTAAAACTTCCATCATCGAAGCCGTGCAGGCTGCGGCCGAACGCTCGCGCGAGTTGGGCGACCTGCTGGGGAAAGATTAATGTTTATCCAGGCCTTGGAATTTCTGCTCGACACCTTGCTCAGCCTGCTGACGCTGGCATTTCTGTTGCGCTGCTTCCTGCAGCTTACCGGAGCCCCTTTCCACAACCCCCTTTCGCAAAGCATTGTGGCTCTGACCAACTTTGCCGTGCGCCCCATGCGACGGCTGGTGCCCGCCGTGGGATGGCTGGATACGGCCTCGTTACTGCTGGCCTTCTGTACCCAACTCGTACTGCAACTGATCGTGCTCTGGCTGCGTGATTTCCCGCTGCTGGTGGCGGAACCCCAGGTGTTTCTCGCCCTGCTGGGGCTTGCCGGGCTGGGAGTGGTCAAGCTCACCTTGTACCTCTTCCTCTATGCCGTCATCATCCAGGCCGTGCTGAGCTGGATCAACCCGCACGCACCGTTCGCGCCGGTGCTGGATAGCCTGACCCGCCCGCTGCTGCGCCCTTTGCGCCGCCGCATGCCTTACACCGCAGGGGTCGATCTCTCTCCATTGGTGGTATTTATCGTAGTGCAATTGCTGCTTATGCTGCTGGTCGCTCCACTGGAATACCGCCTGTTGCACCTGTTCTGAGTCATGACGCAAAGCTGGTACCGGCAAGATAAGGACGGCCATCTGGTGCTGACGCTCTATATCCAGCCCAACGCCAGCCGCACCGAAATTGCCGGCCTGCATGACGGCGCCCTCAAGATCAAAGTTGCCGCCCCTCCGGCTGACCATCAGGCCAACGACAAGTTGTTGGAATTTCTCAGAAAATCATTTAAAGTCAGTAAAAAACAGGTGGTTCTGAAACACGGAGAGCACTCGCGGCAGAAAATCGTGGAAATAATCGACCCCATCACCCCCCCGATGTGCTTCTGGAGGCACTCCATGAGTAACTCCCTGGAACAGCAGATCACCGAATACCAGCACTGGCGCGAGCAGCTGGCAGACACCATCACGGAATACCGTGACTGGCTCGACCAGACCGGCGCTTCCGATGCCCTGACAGACTTGCGCCTGTATGACATGTCGGAAGCGGTAAAAAACGACCGGCTGGTACTGGCTTTCGTCGCCGAGTTCGCCCGCGGCAAGACCGAAACCATCAACGCGCTGTTCTTTTCCGATTTCAAGACCCGCCTGTTGCCATGCGATGCTGGACGCACCACCATGTGCCCGACAGAAATCTTCTGGGA
>DAIDAS010000380.1 GCA_027310505.1 bacterium | reverse complement strand
GCTGTTGCACATGGAAGACAAGCTGCACGAGCGTGTGGTCGGTCAGGATGAGGCGGTGCGGCTAGTGGCCGATGCCATTCGCCGTTCTCGCTCCGGCTTGAGCGACCCCAACCGGCCGTACGGCTCCTTCCTGTTCCTTGGCCCCACCGGTGTGGGCAAGACCGAGCTGTGCAAGGCGCTGGCCAATTTCATGTTCGATTCTGAAGATCACCTGATCCGCATCGACATGAGCGAATTCACGGAGAAGCACTCCGTCGCTCGCCTGATCGGGGCGCCCCCCGGCTATGTTGGCTACGAGGAGGGGGGGTATTTGACGGAAGCGGTGCGTCGCAAGCCATATTCCGTGATCCTGCTGGATGAGGTGGAAAAGGCGCACCCGGATGTGTTCAACGTGCTGCTGCAAGTGCTGGACGACGGTCGCATGACCGATGGACAGGGGCGCACGGTGGACTTCAAGAACACCGTCATCATCATGACTTCCAATCTGGGTTCGCAGATGATTCAGAGCATGGCTGGGGATGACTACCAGGTGATCAAGCTGGCGGTGATGGGTGAGGTCAAGAGCTACTTCCGGCCGGAGTTCATCAACCGCATCGACGAGGTGGTGGTATTCCATGCCTTGGGTGAGGCGCATGTGAAATCGATTGCCGGCATCCAGCTGCAGAACCTGTCCAAACGCCTGAAGAGCATGGACATGGAACTGGCAGTGACCGATGCTGCGTTGGGCGAAATCGCCAATGCCGGATTCGACCCGGTCTATGGCGCAAGGCCGCTGAAGCGCGCCATTCAGGCCGAGATCGAAAATCCGCTGGCCAAGGAAATCCTGGCCGGCAACTTCGCCGCCAAGGATACGGTCGAAGTGGATTATCGGGGCGGGCGCATGGTGTTCGCCAAGGGTTGATGTAGCCGCCGCCATATGCGGCAGGAGAGTCATCATGAGCAGGTTCGGGCGATGGGCGGTGCTGCTGGCGGGTATCCTGGTTGCTGGTTGTGCCACCAACCAGGAGAAGACCGCTACACCGCAAATCCAGCGTATTTCAGCCGAGGCGCTGGAGCAGCTGTTGCCCAAACCCGACCCCAACCTGACCTACGATGAGTTGGTCAGGCTTTCGCGCGAGGGTGTCTCTCCCGATAGCATCATCGAGAAAATCAAGCAGTCCAATTCCAGCTATGCGTTGACGCCCTCCAAAGCCCTGGAGCTGGGCAAGCAGGGCGTGGATGCAAAAGTCCTCGACTACATGCACGCCGCACGTGAGCAGGCCTTGCGTGACGGGTTTGCCGACGAGCTCGACAAGCGCGATCGCGAACACCGGGACGAGATCGGTGCGTTGCAACGGCAACTGCTGATGCGACCCTACCCGTACGATCCGTTCTGCGGCCCTTATCCTTACTGGCGATATCCCTACTATCGGCGCTAGTCGGCGGTTTCGGCATCCCTCTTTCCGGATATCGTTGTAGTATTAAGCTTCAATACATCCTGAGGGGATTTTCGCATGCAGCCGGATTTCTGGCATGAGCGCTGGCAGCAAAACCAGATTGGTTTTCATCAGGAAGCCATCAACCTCCACTTGCAACAGTTCTGGCCGCAACTGGGTATCGTGCCCGGAAATGGCGTGTTCGTGCCGCTGTGCGGAAAAAGCGGCGACATGCTCTGGCTGCGCGCACAAGGCCATACAGTGGTTGGCGTGGAGCTGAGCCAGCTGGCGGTGCAGGCTTTTTTCTCCGAAAACGGCCTGCGGGCGACCGCCAGTACGCAAGGCCGTTTCAGTCTGTTTGAGGCCGATGGCATTCGTCTTTATTGCGGTGATTTTTTCGATCTTGCCGCTGAAGACTTGGCAAATGTGCGTGCCGTTTACGATCGCGCCTCGCTCATCGCGTTGCCGCCCGAGATGCGGCCGACCTATGCCGCGCACATGCAGCAACTGCTCGCCGCAGGCACAAGAATGCTGCTGGTCGCCTTCGAGTACCCGCAGCACGAGATGAATGGCCCGCCTTTTAGCGTGCAGGAGGCCGAGGTGCGGGCGCTGTACGGAGGTTTCTGTACCATCGAACTCATACACGCCATCGATATCCTCGCACAGGAAGCGCGTTTTCGTGACCGGGGCGTGAGCCGCCTGCAGGAGAAGGTGTATCTCCTGACCTACAATCGCGCTCAGGAGTAAGCATACGCCAAACCACCCATCAGATCGCCCTCAAGACCCATGGCCGCCGGTTGTACGACGTCACCGATCAGGTCTGTTCCTGGGCCGCGGCCAGCGGGATGAGCACCGGCCTGCTGACCGTCTATATACAGCACACCTCGGCCAGCCTGCTCATCAACGAAAATTACGATGCCGACGTCATGGCCGATCTCGAGCGTTTCTTCGCGCGCCTGATCCCGGACGGCGACCCGTTGTTCGTCCATACCATCGAGGGGCCGGACGACATGCCGGCCCATGTGCGTACGGCGCTGACGCAAACCCATCTTTCCATCCCTCTGCTGAATGGCAAGCTGGCGTTGGGCACCTGGCAGGGGATTTTTCTCTACGAGCATCGGCATGAGCCTGCGACCCGCCGGCTGGTAGTGCATTTGATCGGAGAATGAAATGCAAGTCACCCTGGTGCATGTCCACGTCAAGCCCGAGCATGTGGAAGACTTTATCGAAGCGACCCGCAAGAACCACAATCATTCCGTGCAGGAGCCGGGCAACCTGCGCTTTGACATCCTGCAGTCGTCCGACGACCGAACCCATTTCGTGCTGTATGAGGCCTATGTCACCGAAGCGGATGCTGCGCGCCACAAGGAAACCGAACATTACCTGACGTGGCGCAACAAGGTGGCCGACTGGATGGCGGCATCACGGGTCGGGATGCATTACCACGGTCTTTATCCCGAGGTGGGGCAATGAATATTCCGACATTTTCGATCACTGCCTTGCCGGGTATCGTGTTTGGTGACGGCGTTCGTCGCCGGTTGCCGGAGCTGGCGGCAACCTTTGGCCAGCGCGTGTTGCTGGTGACCGGTGCTGCCTCGTTCAGGCAATCACCCGCGTGGCCTGAGTTATTGGACGGTCTGCAGGCCAGAGGCTTGTCGCACGCGCATGTGAGCGTCAGTGGCGAACCGTCGCCAAAGCTGGCGGATGAGCTGGCTCAGCAGTTCCGCGCCGCCAGTATCGACGTGGTGATTGGCATCGGTGGCGGCAGCGTGCTGGATGCGGCCAAGGCTGTCGCTGGTTTGTTACGTGTCGAAAACAGTGTCATGGATTACCTCGAGGGCGTAGGGCCTGAGTTGCCCTACCAGGGCCCTGCAGTGCCGTTCATCGCTGTGCCGACTACTGCCGGCACTGGCTCTGAAGCGACCAAGAACGCCGTGCTGTCCGTGCAAGGGGAGGGTGGCTTCAAAAAATCCTTTCGTCATGAATCGCTGGTACCCAGATACGCCGTGGTCGATCCCGAACTGCTCGCGACTTGCCCCCGCACCCTGATTGCGGCAGATGGCATGGACGCGCTGACCCAGTTGATCGAGTCTTATGTGTCGCTCAAGGCCAATCCATTGACTGATGCGCTGGCGTTATCCGGCATTACCGCTGTGCGCGATGCCCTACTGCCGTGGCATGATGGCGAGGGCGATGTGGCGGCGCATCGCCGGGCGATGTCATATGCGGCGCTGCTTTCAGGCGTTACGCTGGCGCAGGTAGGGCTGGGTTCGGTGCATGGCCTGGCTGCGCCGCTCGGCGCCTTCTTCCCCGTGCCGCATGGCGTGGCGTGCGGCACGCTGGTGGCGGCATGCAGTGAAATGAACATCCATGCGCTGAATCAGCGTGAACCGCTGAGTGTCGCGCTGGACAAGTATGCCGTGCTGGGGCGGGTGCTTGCGGATGAACATGATCTGCCGAATGATGCGGCTTGTGAGATTCTGCTGGAAATTCTCGCCGATTGGACGGAAGAACTGCAGCTCCCGCTGCTTTCCGACTATGGCATGCAGGAACCGGATATCCCCCGCGTGGTAGCCAATTGCCGGGGCAGCAGCATGAAGACCAACCCGATCGCCCTGACCGATGTGGAAGTTGCAGCCATTCTGAAAGAACGGTTGTGAGCGGTGACCGCCGCTACTATGCGGCTCTGCTGGTCGTGCTGGCAGCGGCAACCCTCTGGTCAGCCATCGCCCCTCGCGATCGGTTCACTTGGTGGCTGGAAGTCTTTCCCGTCCTGTTCGCGTTGCCGTTACTGGTGTTCACCTGGCGCCGTTTCCCGTTTTCACGGCTGGCCTATGGCCTGATGTTGATCCACGCCATCATTCTGCTGATCGGCGGGCACTACACCTACGCCGAGATGCCCTTGTTCAACGGGTTGCGCGACGCGTTCCACCTCTCCCGGAATTATTACGACCGGGTGGGGCATGTCGCGCAGGGTTTTATCCCGGCGATTATCGCCAGGGAGATACTCCTTCGCACCTCCCCGTTACGGCCAGGCAAGTGGCTGTTCTTTCTGGTGACCAGCGTATGCTTGCCATCAGCGCGTGCTACGAATTTCTTGAATGGTGGGTTGCGCTAGCTTCTGGCAGCGATGCCGTGGCATTCCTGGCGACACAGGGCGATGTCTGGGATACGCAGTGGGACATGTTTCTCGCCTTGCTTGGTGCGATTGCCGCACAGCTGCTGCTGCGTCAGGCGCATGATCGTTCAATGGCGGGGGTTTCGCGGGAATAAAAGTGGCGCGCCCGACTGGATTCGTGCAGTACCCCTTGGTTTCGGAAACCAATACTCTATCCAACTGAGCTACGGGCGCACGGATGTTGCGCTTGACACACTTTCTCAATCAGATGCTCATGTACTGCTAAGCATCCCTTGTGTAACAGTTATGTGGTGCAACGAAGAGTCTATCAGTTTTTTGCTTCTGACATGCACATAGTAGGCATTAGTCATTTATCGAGAAAAGACATATTTAGCCTTGTTAGCGTAACGTATGTCGATAACCTGGTGTTATCTACTTAATCCTCTAGTTTTGCGTCTGATGGGAGGGTGGCCCTGATGGTATTTTTCAGCTTGCTCACAGCCTCCTCTACTTTGTCCCATTCCCAGATTACTGTCAGATGATGGTTTGTATCGAAGTGAGTGCCTTGCTCAAAAACATCTTTACGGCAGGTATAGATGACAGGCTTGCCCAAGCCCTCGGCGAAGCCAGCTTCCCAGTAAGCTCCGTTGTTGTTGTGAGTTAGATCAGCAATCAGAAACCTACTTTGCCGAATCTCCACCCTCAATCGGTCGTCAATCAGCCCTGCTGGCTGCCCCTCATCAAGTCTCTTCAGGTCGAAGTCGCAGTCTTTCACAGCAGGCTTAAAGTAGTCCCTGTATAAGCTGTCTGTTTGTTCGTCTCCGAACTTCATTGCCATAAAGGCAATACGAGTGGAGGTGTTCCCGCGTTGAATCTCATCAAGGCGCGACCACCCGGCAAATGTAAGGCTGAGTGGTGTAAATCCCACCACCCCTCCCGTAGCTCTGACGGCTTTACCATCAATCAGTCCGAGGTTTATGGCGTGACTGACCACAAACCCGAGGGCTGTTTCATCTTCGGCTCCTATAGCTGCTATAGCCTCTTCGGATACTGCTCCAACATGGTAGCCATATTTCGGCTGAGTAGACGCCATCCAAACGATAAAGTTATCTAACTGCTCTCTATGCTTAGGCAGTACGGTATTACCTAGAATGTTTTCGATGAGATCAGTAGTTAGTATTGCCCACTGTTCTCGCTTGGTCATTCTGTAGAGGGCATAACTTAGAATAGGGCGGCTTTTGTCGAACCTCTTAAGCCAGTAATCTAGCTCTTGCCTAGCCTCCCGAGAAAGTGAATAGGGGCCGCACCTTAGACACTCGTAAAATATGCGTTCACCCCTGTCGTCGGTTTTCCTAAGTTGGCCTTCACAGATGGGGCATTGAGTCATGAGGGGGTTGTTCTTGGTTTTAAGTCAATGAATGCGCATTTTTACACAAAATCGAAGAGGGCAGGGCCACGGTTTAGGCTATGGCTTAGGGCCTCGGAGACTCCTCAAAAACCAAAAAAATACTATAAACAGCAACGCACCAAGCGGCTCAAAGAGCGAGCCCAGGAAAGCGCCGCTAGGACTCTTGCCTAATATCTCTTTACGACGAGCCTTCTCATTAAGACGAGCTATTAGAGTGTTGTACTGATCTTGGTTCTTTGTCGCCTCTAGCTCATCCCAGTGCTCAATACCGTACTTACGCCGGAAGTCTGAGCGCATAGTTCCAGCGTCCCAGCTAGGGTCTAAGTCCTTACGAGCTTCGGTCTGCGTAGCTACTCTGTAGATGTCCCGAGCGAAGCCACCAAAGCTAGCCTTGAATGCGTCCTTGAAGGGAGAAGCGTTCTGCTCAGCAGTGCCCTGAGCGTCTGCTGCTGCACGCCTTGCAATAGTCTCAGGAGTCTCCTGAAAGTCTCCTAAGGGCGGAGCAGCCACAAGACCTTCAGGAAATCCGGTAGGTGCTGCGGCTGCACGATCTTCAATCTCACGCTGTAGCGCTCCTACAGGTTGCCCATTCTTATCCACTGCCGCAGGGACTACTGGAATACCTTGAAATGTTGCTAATGGAACATCCCTGAATGGGTCAGCTTGAGCGCTATTTTTTTCTGCTAGCACTTTGTTTGAGTTGTCTGCAAAAGCGGTACTGGAGACAAGTGCAGCAACGATACACAACATTGAAAGTTTAATGCTAATCCCCTTAGTTCTTCGTGTGGTCGCCAACAAGGCGAAAGTTAAGTTTAACTTAACTCCGTTGCATCCACAAAAAGGTAAAAAGCTGGTTCTTGTACTAAAGAGCCGGTATGAAACTGGAGACACTTATTGCTAGGAGGTTGAGGGAGGCCAGAGAAGAGGCCGGACTCTCCCTTGAGGCATTAGGTGTGGCTGTAGGTATCGAAGAGGCGACAGCTAAGGTTCGTATACATCAGTACGAGAATGGGAAGCATGCTCCACCCTTCCCGATGCTAGAGAGACTGGCAGTAGCTTTAAAGAAGCCGGTAATCTGGTTTATATGTGCTGAAGAGGAGAAAGGCTTGTTACTCAAGCTATACGCACTACCTCAGGATAGTCGCCGTATCGCCTTGGAAAAACTTGAAAACTGAATCGCCCCGCCTGCCCTAGACACTTTCGAGCCTGCTGAAATACTGCCTTTCGAACTCTACCGGAGACAGGCTGTTGTTGTAACCATGTCGTCGTGTTGGGTTGTAAAACATCTCGATGTAATCGTACACGTCCCGTCGTGCTTCCTCCCGGTCAACGTAGATCCTGCGCCTGATTCTTTCGCGCTTCAGCAACTGAAAGAAACTCTCTGCCACCGCATTGTCATAGCAGTTGCCTCGGCGGCTCTGGCTGGCTACCAAGTTGTGC
>DAIDAS010000367.1 GCA_027310505.1 bacterium | reverse complement strand
ACATCATTTTGGCCGCTATTCCACCCGTATCCATAATTGAGAAGCACTCCGTGCAGATGTGGCGTTACCGGAAAATATTTCCCTGCTAACCTCGTCACGCGATTGCATGGTTCCGCCCAGATCAAACCACTGGCCGGGACGAACCCGCACCGTGGTGGCGAGTTCCTGAAACTCGATCACACCGCCGGACAGGTTGGCCACACGCGGGGCGATTTCCAGCTCGAGTTCGTCTCCGACCGGCCGTGGACGCACTGCGAACCCTGTCGTAACGTCATGGAACTGAACGGTCTGCTGCACACCGGCATATCGTTGCGTCAGCACGACCCACGTCGCGGTGAATGGCACCGACTGCCTGACACCGATGACGGCGCGCTCGCCTTCCAGCACGCTGACAAACTCGCTGGCGCGTTCGGAGGCATTCGAATCGCGCTGCCCCAGTTCCACAACAACCCCCGGTGCCGTACGGCCATAACGGTCCGGCGCCTGCACCACCGCGTTGCCGCGCCTGACGCTGCCACTCACGCCGATTTCCCGGCTATCGCTCTGATCGGTACGGTTGCGGCTAACGGTGATGCGCAGGGTCTTGCGCTCGATATCCAGCAGGGCGATTGCCTGTTCGATTGCCGCCATGCGCTCCGGCGAGGTACGTACCAGCAGGTTGTTGCCAATCGCGCTGGCTGTCCCGCCCTCGCCGACCAGCGGTTGCACTGAAGGCAGCACGTCCTGGGCCAGCCGATGGTGCAATGGAATGATCTTGAGTGGAGGATCCGCCCAAGCCGTGCCGCAGATCGAGAAGGCACAAATCAGGAGCAACAGCTTTTTCATCCCAGACCCAGCGTGGTCGCAAACACGGCCGGATGCGAGGCTGCCAGCAATTGCCCGAAACGCTCTTCCAGCTGCCGTGCTCCGGCATGGTCGTGCAAGGCCTGCAGGCTACGCGCATCATCGTGGTGGAAGCGATGAACGTAATGCGCTTCGTCGGCGACCACGAACGGATCGCCGGCGACTCTGGCATGCTCATGGGTCTTGTTGATGGCGATGCTGTGGCTGTGCGTCCTGAGCAGGTTCATCAACCGTGGGCAGCGTGCCGTCAGAAAATCGGTTTCGTGCAGCACCATCACGATCCGGTTGCCGCGCCCTTTGAGCAAAAAGTCGCGTAGCCCTTCAAAGCGCTTCAGGCTGCTGTAGCCGCCATACTTCAGATCGATGTCGAACAGATGCAACGTCCGCTCTGCCCGGGCGATCACTTCGTCGATTGCCGCTTCGTATTCCGCTTCGCCGTTCAGCATGCGGTGCTGCTTCAGATCAGTATTTGCGGATTGCTCTGCCATGCCCCTCTCCGGTCACAACTGCAAATATCCCGCCCCATACCACTGGTGCAGCAATGCCACGGCGGGTTCCGGCAAGCCCAGCCCCGCCGGGATGGCGCGGTGATCGGCCAGCGCGGTCAGGCATTGCAGGGTATCGCCCGCCTCTTGCACGTGCTCGCCATTGATAAACACGAAATCGCCGTAAAACAGCATCTGGCTTCTGAGGTCGAGCTGTATGCCGTCCTGCTGCAAACGCGCGCGGAATTTGTCGAGCCCGATGCGACGCGGCACATCGAACACGATGTGCGCCTTGGGCTCGGTCAGGTAGGTGCCGATGAAGCGCGCGATATCGTCACTGTTCCAGCGCACCCCTTGCAGCATCTCACGCACCTTGCGCAGCATTTGGCCACCGATCTGCGCCGGGTGTCGCTGCGGCTGCAAATCCGGATCGGCGTAGATGCCATCGAGGCGGATATGGTCCTGCATGTAGACCAGAAACTGGGTAGCCAGCTCCTGCGCCGACGGGGCGCGGAAACCGATCGACCAGGTCATGCACTCGCCCACGGCAATGCCCCAATGGGCAAGGCGCGGCGGCAGGTAGAGCATGTCGCCCGGTTCCAGCACCCATTCCTCGTCGGTGTGAAAATTCTTGAGGATGCGCAGCGGTGCATTCGGCACGAGTTCCATGTCCTGCTGGCTGCTGACGCGCCACAGGCGCTTGCCGTGCCCCTGCAGCAGGAACACGTCGTAGGAATCGAAGTGCGGCCCCACGCCGCCGCCATCAGGCGCCAGGCTCACCATCAGGTCATCGAGCCGGGTACGCGGAATGAAATCGAACTGATGCAGCAACTCGTCAGCTTCCGGCAGGAAGTTATTCACGCCCTGCACCAGCAGGCTCCAGCCCTTCTCAGGCAATTGTGCGAAGCGATCTTCGTCGAACGGGCCCTGCTCCAGTTTCCATTTGCCGCGCGAATGCAGCACCAGGCGTGATTGCGCATCATCCTCACAGGCCAGGCCGGCGAGCTCATCCGGGGTCAGCATGTCGCCAAAACCCGGAAAAGCGCCGCGTATCAGCAGCGGTTTCTTCTGCCAGTATTCACGGATGAACTGCTGTGCGGTGATCCCGCCGAGAAAAGGAAGTTTCATGGGTGCATCATAACGCTTGCGTGGGGAGGCTGGAAATGGTTTAGAATGAAACTAGGCCTTACTGGAAAGACCCAATGCTGCAACCCGGATCGCACGCGCCAGATTTCACCCTGCCCGATGCCGACATGGAGATGCGCAAGCTCTCCAAGCTCAAAGGCAAAGCGGTTGTACTATACTTCTACCCCAAGGACGACACCCCAGGCTGCACCATACAGGCCATTGAATTCAGCGATCTCGACGAAGAGTTCGCCAAATGCAACGCCGTTGTCATCGGCATCAGCCGTGACGACTGCATGAGCCACGCGGATTTCCGCGACAAGCACGGCCTCGCCGTGACCCTGCTGGCGGATGTCGACGGCAAGGTGTGCGAGAAATATGGCGTCTGGCAAGAGAAAGAAAAAGACGGCGTGAAGAAGATGGGGATCGTACGCTCCACTTTCGTCGTCGACGGCGAAGGTACCCTGCGCCACGTACACTATGGCGTAAGCCCGAAAGGGCATGCCACAGAAATTTTAAACTTAATCAAGGAATTATGATGCATATCGCGATGAACACCGTTGTCTCTCTCACCTATGAACTGCGCGATAGCGACGGCAACGTGCTCGAAGCTACCGCCGACCCGGTGACCTACCTGCACGGCGGCTACGACAACATCTTCCCCCGCGTGGAAGAAGAACTGCATGGCAAAAAGGTCGGCGACAGCATCGACCTGACCCTGGAGCCTATCGACGCCTTTGGCGATTACGACGAAGAACTGGTGCAAATCGAACCGATCAGCGCTTTCCCGTCCGAAGAACTGGAAGTCGGCATGCAATTCGAAGGCGAAGACCCGACCGGTGACGTCGTGCTCTACACCATCACCGACATCGCCGACGGCAAGGTCGTCGTCGACGGCAACCATCCCTGGGCCGGCGAGCGCGTCAACTTCAAGTGCACGGTAACCGGTATCCGCCCGGCCACCAAGGAAGAAATCAACCACGGCCATGTGCATGGCGCGGGTGGGCATCATCACTAAGCCACGCCGGGCTGAATGCAAAAAGCACCGGATTTCCGGTGCTTTTTTTATGTCCTCACGCCACCGACAGGGGGTTTAGTACTTCACTGCATCCAGACTGACGACAGGCGCATTGCCCACCACCTCCGCACTGTGTACCACGCCTCTCGGCACTTCCAGCATATCCCCCGCCCCAAGCACCACCTCACCACCATCCATCGCCATGCGGAAGCGCCCGGCCAGAACACCATCGATCTTGTCCACGCCATGGGTGTGCGGTGAAAAACAGGTGCCGGGCGGATAAACGTAGCGGCTGACGGAGTAGCCCATATCCTGTAGCTTTTTGCGCATGGCGGCCTCGTTGAGCGGCCCGTCTTCGGCTTCGTTCCAGCGCATCAGGTTCATAGCAACCCTTTCAGCTTGTACAACGCCTCCAGCGCCTGCTTGGGCGAAAGATCGTCCGGATCGACGTCCATCAGGGCTTCCAGTGCGGGATGGGGCGGCGGTTCGCTGGCCTCAGGGGCCGCGAAAAGATCAGCCTGCGGCCCGGCGGCGATGCTCTGCTGTTCCAGTTGCGCCAGTCGGCGTTTGGCTGCCGCCACCACACTCTTGGGGATGCCCGCCAATTGTGCCACCTGCAGGCCGTAACTCTGGCTGGCCGGGCCTTCCTCGACACTGTGCAAAAAGACGATGCCGTCGCCGTGCTCGACCGCATCCAGATGCACGTTGGCGACCTGCTTGTAATCTTCCACCAGCCGTGTCAATTCGAAATAGTGAGTGGCGAACAGGGTGTAGGCACGGTTGCGCTCCAGCAGGTGCCGCGCACAGGCCCAGGCCAGTGCCAGTCCGTCGAAGGTGGAAGTGCCGCGACCGATTTCATCCAGCAATACCAAGCTGTGTTCGGTAGCGTTGTGCAGGATGTTGGCGGTCTCGGTCATTTCGACCATGAAGGTCGAGCGCCCGCCCGCCAAGTCGTCTGAGGCGCCAATACGCGTAAAAATACGATCTACCGGACCGATTTTCGCCGAAGATGCCGGCACGAAGCAGCCGCAATGCGCCAGCAGCACGATCAGCGCGGCCTGTCTCATGTAGGTGGATTTACCGCCCATGTTGGGGCCGGTGATCAGCAGCAACTGGCGGTAAGCGGAAAGCCGGGTGTCGTTGGCGATGAACGGCTGGGCAAGCTGCTCGACCACCGGATGGCGGCCATTCACGATCTCGATCACGGCTTCGTCGGTGAATTCCGGCGCGATGAAATTCAAGGCCTGCGCACGTTCGGCGAAAGCGCACAGCACGTCCAGCTCGGCCACGGCATTGGCGTTGCACTGCAAGGCAGCGATGTGCGGCAGCAATTGCTCCAGCACTTCGTCATACAACGCCTTCTCGCGAGCGAGCGCCCGCTCGTTGGCGGAGAGCACCTTGTCCTCAAAGGCCTTAAGTTCGGGCGTGATGTAGCGCTCGGCATTCTTCAGGGTCTGGCGGCGGCGGTATTCCGCCGGAGCATTTTCAGCCTGGGCGCGGCTCAGTTCGATATAGAAGCCGTGCACGCTGTTGTATTCAACTTTCAGGTTGGCGATGCCGGTACGTTCTTTTTCGCGCGCCTCGAAATCGAGCAGGAATTCGCCGCAATTGGTCTGGATGGCGCGCAGTTCGTCCAACTCGGCGTCGAAGCCTGTAGCAATCACGCCGCCTTCGCGCAGCACGGCCGCGGGCTCAGGCTGGATGGCGCGGGACAGCAGGGATTCAGCTTCGGCAGGCGCGACCAGCGCCGCGCCCAGCGCACGCAGGCATTCGTCAGAAGAAGGTCGCAATCCGTCGGCGAGCAAAGGCAGTTGGCGCAGGCTTTCGCGCAAGCCGGAAAGGTCGCGTGGACGCGCTGTCTTGAGGGCAATGCGCGAAGTGATGCGCTCGATGTCGCCGATGGGCCGCAATATCTGCCGCAGCGCCGGAAATTGCTCGGTTTCGATCAACGCGCCAATCGCCGCGTGACGCGCAGCCACCTGGCGGCGATCGCGCAACGGATGATGCAGCCAGCGGCGCAACAGGCGGGCACCCATCGCGGTCGCGGTGGTATCGAGCAGCGAATACAGCGTGGGGGATGACTCGCCACGCAGGGTCTGATCGATTTCCAGATTGCGCCGGGTGGCGGCATCGAGCTGGATGAAGGCACCCGATTGTTCGACGACCATGCCCTGGATATGCGGCAGGGCGGTACGCTGGGTGTGCTTGAGGTAATCCAGCAGCGCGCCGGCAGCGGCAATGGCGACGGTCAGGTCGGCACAGCCGAAACCGGTCAGGTCATAGGTGTTGAATTGGCGCGTGAGCGATTGCGTTGCCGAGTCATGGTCGAACTGCCATGGCGCCAGACGCTTTTTCGGGCATTTGACGGCGTCCACCGCAGCGTGGGCAAAATCGTCCGGCAGCAGCAGTTCGGCCGGGGCGATGCGCTCCAACTCCTGCATCAGCAGGCCGGGGGCGATTTCGTTGAGCACGAACTGGCCGGAAGCCAGATTGATGCGCGCCAGCCCCAACAGCTCTTCGCCCGGGCATAGCGCCAGCAGCACGCTGTCGCGGGTATCGTCCAGCAGGGCGTTATCGGTCAGCGTGCCCGGAGTGAGGATGCGCGCCACCTGTCGCTCCACCGGCCCCTTGGATTTGGCCGGGTCGCCCACCTGTTCGCAGATCGCCACCGCCTCGCCCAGCTTGACCAGCTTGGCCAGGTATTGCTCGACGGAGTGATACGGCACGCCCGCCATGCGGATCGCCTCGCCCGCGGAAGCGCCACGCCGGGTCAAAGTGATGCCGAGCAGGCGTGCGGCCTTTTCAGCATCATCATGAAACAGTTCGTAGAAATCCCCCATGCGATAAAACAGCAGCATGTCGGGGTATTGCGCCTTGATCCCAAGATACTGACGCATCATGGGCGTATGGTTTTCCAGCGCGGGGGACTTTACGGCATCTGCCAGGGTTTCACTCAACGTTTCAGCTCTCGAACGACAACGGTCAATGCATCATTTTAACGTGGTTGGGGCAAGGCATAACGCCGGGCCAGCTCAAACACGGCAATACAGCCTGCCCCGGCACCCACCACCAGCGCCAAGTCAGCGGCCTGCAAGGCTCCAAAATAGAACAATTCACGCAGCGCTGGCACATACAGCACCAGCGCCAGCAGCGACGAAGCACCCCCCATCACCCACCACAACGCATGGTTGCGCTTCCCCAGAGTCGCCAGCAAGCTGCGGGATCGTGAACGGTTGGCAAAAATCAGCCCAAGGCTGGCGACAATCATGGCACTGAAAGTCAGCGCGCGCGCCTCGCCTTCCATCCGCCCCAAATGTAGCGCTCCGGCGTAAATCGCCAGCAGCACGGCCAACAGC
>DAIDAS010000359.1 GCA_027310505.1 bacterium | reverse complement strand
AATGTAGCGATATCACCGTAAATCTCTGTGTCCATGCAACCTGACAATCCTATCCCGCCATCCTCGCCGGAAGAACTGCAACAGGCTTTTAACCTCTTCAACCAGGTTTCCGAGCAGCTGACCGGCGCCTACATGGATCTGCAGAAGCAGGTCGAGCAACTGACCCATGAACTGGCGGTGGCGAATGGCGAGCTGCGTCTTCAGCTGGAAGAAAAAGCCAACCTGTCGCAACGCCTCAGTCGTCTGCTGGAAGCACTGCCCGGGGGGGTGGTAGTGCTGGATGCCGCAGGACGGATCGTCGAGGCGAATCCCGCGGCTTTTTCGTTGCTGGGCGAGCCTCTGGCGGGCGAGGCGTGGCAGGCGGTTTCTGGGCGAGAACTCAAACCGACCACGGCGCCCGGCGAATGGCTGGTCGGCGATGGCGGCCGTCGTGTCGCCATCTCGTCCAGTCATCTTGGCGAGCAGGGCGGCGAGATCCTGTTGTTGCAGGATGTTACCGAGGCCTATCAGATGCAGGATCAATTGCAGCGCCACAAGCGACTGTCTTCCATGGGGGAGATGGTGGCGGGGTTGGCGCACCAGTTGCGTACTCCTTTGGCTGCCGCACTGCTATACACCTCGCATCTGCGTGGCGAATTGGCGCCGGAAGATCGCACGCGCTTTGCCGACAAGGCGCTGGCGCGGTTGCGCTCGCTGGAACATCTGATCAAGGACATGCTGATTTTCGTGCGTGGCGGAAAAGGGTCGCAGGAGCGCATCGCGGCGCCGACCTTGCTGGCCGAAGTGCAGCAAGTGATGGAGCCGCAGATGGCGGAGCATGGGCTGATTTTTGATCTGGAGGATGCCAGCGGCGGCGCCTGCGTGATGGGTAGCCGTGAGGCGCTTTCCGGCGCGCTGCTCAACCTCTTGGCCAACGCAATGCAGGCCTGCGAGCCGGGTGGCCGGATATTGCTTTCGGGCGCAATCGAAGGCGGTTGGCTGGCGTTTCGCGTTAGCGATACCGGCAAGGGCATCCCGCAAGCCTTGCAGGATCGCCTGTTCGAGCCGTTTTTTACCACGCGCACCGAAGGCACCGGCCTGGGGCTCGCCATCGTGCGCGAAGTGGCGCAGATGCATGGCGGTGAAATTTCCGTACAATCCGTAGAGGGGCAGGGCAGCACCTTCTGCCTGAAACTCCCCATGGCCGAATCATGACGACTAAAACATTACCGATCCTGATCGTGGAAGACGATCCCGACCTGCGCGAGGCGCTTACCGACACCCTTGCGCTTTCCCGCTATCGCGTGCTGACGGCGGTGGATGGGAAGCACGCGCTGGAAGTGCTGCAGCAAAACGCGGTCGGCCTCGTCATCACCGACGTGCAGATGCCCAACATGAACGGGCTGGATCTGTTGCATCAGATCAAGGCTAGCCAGCCGCACCTGCCGGTGCTGCTGATGACCGCGTACGGTGTCATCACCCAAGCGGTGGAGGCCATGCGCGAAGGCGCTTGCAACTATCTGGTCAAGCCGTTCGAGGCCGGTGATCTGCTGGCCCAGGTGGCGCGCTACATGCTGCCCGCCAGTTTTTCGGAAACGTCCGATGCGGTGATGGATGACCCGCGCAGCAACGAGCTGTTTGCCCTGGCCATGAAAGTCGCCGGCACGCCCGCCACCGTGCTGATTTCCGGCGAAAGCGGCACCGGCAAAGAAGTGCTGGCGCGCTTCATTCACCGCCATTCCCCCCGCGCCGCCCGGCCTTTTGTTGCCATCAACTGTGCGGCCATCCCGGACAACCTGCTCGAAGCGACCATGTTTGGCCATGAGAAGGGCGCCTTCACTGGTGCTACCCAGGCCCAGCCCGGCAAGTTCGAGCAGGCGCAGGGCGGCACGCTGCTGCTGGACGAAATTTCAGAAATGCCGCTCGCCTTGCAGGCCAAGCTGTTGCGAGTGCTGCAGGAGCGCGAAGTGGAGCGTGTCGGCAGCCATAAGGCCATTGCGCTCGATGTGCGGGTTATCGCGACTACCAACCGTGACATGCAGGCCGAAGTGGCCGGCGGCAAGTTTCGCGAAGACTTGTTCTACCGCCTCAACGTGTTCCCCCTGAAAATCGCCCCCTTGCGGGAGCGCAGGCAAGATATCCTGCCGCTGGCGCGCCGTTTTCTCGCCGACATGGCCGTCGCCATGGGGCGGCCTGGCATGCGGCTGGAAGCATTGTCGGAACAGGCGTTGCTGAATTACGACTGGCCCGGCAACGTGCGCGAGATGGAAAACATCGTCCAGCGTGCCGTGATTCTGGCGCCTGGGGAGGCCGTCAAGCCGGAACACCTGCACCTGCCGTCACGCTCCATGGTCGAGGATTCCGGCTTGACGGTCGAAGATGCCAGCGACCTCAAGTCATTGGAAAAAGCGCACATCATGACCACGCTTGCTTCTGTCAACGGCTCGCGTAAACTGGCCGTTCAGAAGCTCGGCATGAGCGAGCGCACCTTGCGTCACAAGTTGCAGCAGTACCGGGAGGCGGGGGATGAATAAGGCAGGCACGCGACTTGCTTTGTTAAGTCTTGAGAGCTTGGTTGATATCGAGATTTTCTCGCTAACGTACAGTGATGATTTGCATGACGCGCGCATCGGAAGGCGCCAGGAACCAGTATGGATACCAAAGGGATTGACCAATTACTAAGCC
>DAIDAS010000357.1 GCA_027310505.1 bacterium | reverse complement strand
CTTGTATGGTGAAATCAGCGTGGAGAAACTGGCATGATGGAATTTCTCCAGCAACTGTTCGGGCCGTTGTGGCCGGTCGTCTGGACCTTGGTCAAGATCGTCGCCATCATTGCCCCCATCATGGGTGCGGTGGCCTACCTGACGCTGGCCGAGCGCAAGGTGATCGGCTACATGCAGGTGCGGATCGGCCCCAATCGCGTGGGCTATTACGGTTTGCTGCAGCCGATTGCCGACGGCCTCAAGCTGCTGTTCAAGGAAGTCATCCTGCCGACGGCGGCCAACAAGTTCCTGTTCCTGCTGGCGCCTGTACTGGTGCTGGCCCCGGCGCTGGCTGCTTGGGCGGTCGTGCCGTTCGATCTCGACCTGGTGTTGGCCAACGTCGACGCCGGCTTGCTGTACATTCTCGCCATGACCTCGGTCGGCGTGTACGGTGTGATCATCGCCGGCTGGGCCTCTAATTCCAAATATGCGTTCCTCGGCTCGCTGCGCAGCGCGGCGCAGATCGTCTCCTATGAGATCGCCATGGGTTTTGCGCTGGTGGGCGTGCTGATGGCCGCCAACAGCCTCAACCTGGGCAAGATCGTCATGGCGCAGCAGGGCGGTTTCTGGGAGTGGTACTGGCTGCCGCTGTTCCCCCTGTTTGTGGTGTATTTCATCAGTGCCGTGGCCGAAACCAACCGCGCGCCGTTCGACGTGGCGGAAGGCGAATCCGAAATCGTCGCCGGTTTCCATGTGGAATACTCCGGCATGGCGTTTGCCGTATTCTTCCTGGCGGAATACGCCAACATGATTCTGGTCGCCACGCTCGCTGCCATCATGTTCCTCGGCGGGTGGCTGTCGCCGGTTCCATTCCTGCCGGACGGCTTCCCGTGGCTGGCGCTCAAAGTGGCGGCGCTGCTGTTTCTGTTCCTGTGGTTCCGCGCCACTTTCCCGCGCTATCGCTACGACCAGATCATGCGTCTGGGCTGGAAGGTGTTCATTCCGGTCACGCTGGTGTGGATCGTGGTGATCGGCGCCTTCATGCAAACCCCGCTGGCTTATCTGTTCCATTGAGGGGGAGCGAGAGATGATCAACAGAATCAAAGAACTCTTCCAAAGCCTGATGCTGCTTGAGTTGCTCAAGGGCATGTCGCTGACCGGCCGTTACCTGTTCGCGCGCAAGATCACGGTGCAGTATCCGGAAGAACGCACGCCGATGTCGGCACGCTTCCGCGGGTTACATGCCTTGAGACGCTATCCTAACGGCGAAGAGCGTTGCATCGCCTGCAAGCTGTGCGAAGCGGTGTGCCCGGCAATGGCGATCACCATCGAATCGGAACAGCGCAGTGACGGCACCCGCCGAACCACGCGCTATGACATAGACCTGACCAAATGTATTTTCTGCGGATTCTGCGAAGAATCCTGCCCGGTCGATTCGATTGTCGAGACCCGTGTGTTCGATTACCACGGCGAAAAGAAGGGCGACCTGATTTATACCAAGCCCATGCTGCTGGCGGTGGGCGACAAGTACGAAGAACAGATCGCGGCGGATCGCGCCGCCGATGCCAAGTATCGATAAGGGTCAGCAATGATTTTTCAAGATTACGTTTTTTATGCCCTGGCCGCGATCCTGCTGTTCGCCGGTCTGCGCGTGATTACTGCGCGCAACCCGGTGCATGCGGCGCTGTTCCTGGTGCTGGCATTCTTTACGGCTTCGGGCATCTGGCTGTTGCTGGAAGCTGAGTTCCTCGCCATCGCCCTGGTGTTGGTTTACGTCGGGGCCGTGATGGTGCTGTTCCTGTTCGTGGTGATGATGCTGGACATCAATCTGGACAAGTTGCGCGAAGGCTTCTGGGATTACGCGCCGCTCGCAGGCTTCGTCGGTGCCCTCATGGCGCTTGAAATGGCTTCTGTCGTTGGCGCCAGACATTTCGGCCCTTCCCGCATCGGCGCACCGGCACCGCATCCTGCCGATTACAGCAATACGGCGGAGTTGGGCCGACAGCTCTATACCGATTACGTGCTGCCGTTTGAACTCGCGGCAGTGGTGCTGCTGGTGGCCATTGTCGCGGCGATTGCGCTGACCATGCGCCGCCGCAAGGACAGCAAATATATCGATCCGGCCGAGCAAGTCCGGGTCAAGCGTAGCGATCGTATTCGCATGGTCAGTATGCCGGCGGAAAAGGACGTGCCGGCAGAGCAAGGGAGGGAACAGGCATGAGCGTCAGCCTTTCGCATTACCTGATTCTGGGTTCGCTGCTGTTCGCCATCAGCGTGGTCGGCATCTTCCTCAACCGCAAGAACGTCATCATCCTGCTGATGGCGATCGAACTGATGCTGCTCGCGGTGAACATGAATTTCATCGCATTTTCGCATTACCTGAACGATACGGCAGGGCAGGTGTTCGTGTTCTTCATCCTGACCGTGGCCGCGGCAGAATCGGCGATCGGCCTGGCGATCCTGGTGGTGCTGTTCCGCAACCTGCGCTCCATCAACGTCGATGACATGCAGAGCCTGAAAGGCTGACGCGCAACATGACTTACATGCAGAAAATCTATCTTCTCATCCCGCTGCTGCCCTTGCTGGCATCGGTGATTATCGGGTTGTTCGGTCGCGTGCTGCCGCGCTTCGCTGCGCATCTATTCACCGTTACCGGCGTCGCTGCCTCGTTCGTACTGTCTGCCATCGTGTTCCAGGATGTGCTGGACGGACATGTCTACAACGGTGCCGTCTATACCTGGCTCACCAGCGGGCACACGGCATTCGAGGTCGGGTTCCTGATCGACAGCCTCTCCGCCATGATGATGCTCGTGGTCACCTGCGTTTCGCTCATGGTGCATATCTATACCATCGGTTACATGCATGACGATCCGGGCTCTAGTCGCTTCTTCAGCTACATCTCGCTGTTTACCTTCTCCATGCTGATGCTGGTGATGAGCAACAATTTCATGCAGCTGTTCTTCGGCTGGGAAGCGGTGGGCCTGGTCTCCTACCTGCTGATCGGCTTCTGGTACACCCGCCCGACGGCGATTTACGCCAACCTGAAAGCGTTCCTGGTCAACCGGGTCGGCGATTTCGGATTCCTGCTCGGCATCGGCATGGTGCTGTTTTTCCTGGGTAGCCTGGATTATCAGGCGGTGTTTTCCGTGGCGCCGCAATTTGCCGATATGACGGTAGAAATCATTCCCGGCCAGCAATGGTCGTTGATGACGGTGATCTGCCTGCTGCTGTTCGTCGGTGCCATGGGCAAGTCGGCGCAGGTGCCGCTGCATGTATGGCTGCCGGATTCCATGGAAGGCCCGACACCGATTTCCGCACTGATTCACGCCGCCACCATGGTGACCGCGGGTATTTTCATGGTGGCGCGCATGTCGCCGCTGTATGAGCTTTCTACCACCGCACTATCCACCGTGATGGTCATCGGAGCCATTACCGCGCTGTTCATGGGTTTTCTCGGTATTATCCAGAACGATATCAAACGTGTGGTGGCCTACTCCACGTTATCCCAGCTGGGATACATGACGGTGGCGCTGGGCGCTTCTGCTTACTCTGTGGCCATCTTCCACCTGATGACGCACGCGTTCTTCAAGGCGCTGCTGTTCCTCGCCGCCGGTTCCGTGATCATGGGCATGCACCACGACCAGGACATCCGCAACATGGGCGGGTTGCGCAAGTACATGCCGATTACTTGGATCACTTCGCTGATCGGCTCGCTGGCGCTGATTGGCACACCGTTCCTGTCCGGCTTCTATTCCAAGGATTCCATCATCGAAGCCGCGCAGCTGTCGCATATCCCCGGCAGCGGGTTTGCCTATTTTGCGGTGCTGGCGGGCGTGTTCGTCACGGCGTTCTATTCTTTCCGCATGTATTTCCTGGTGTTCCACGGCAAGTCGCGCTGGATGGAAGCCGGCCATGTGCACGGCCGCGATGACCATGATGAACACCACCACGGCCTTGGCCCGCACGACAAGCCCCATGAATCGCCATGGGTAGTGACGGTGCCGCTCGTGGCGCTGGCGATTCCATCCGTCGTCATTGGATACATCACCGTCCAGCCCATGCTGTTCGGCAGTTACTTCAAGAGCGCTATTTTCGTGAGTGCCGCCGCGCATCCGACCATGCATGAGTTGGCCCACCATTTCCACGGTGCCGCCGAAATGGGCCTGCACGCCTTTACCAGCCTGCCTTTCC
>DAIDAS010000345.1 GCA_027310505.1 bacterium | reverse complement strand
TCTGTTGTGGTAGTGCTGCCTTTGTCAAAAAACGTTCTGGCGTCACCCTGTAGCACGGCGCCCAGCTTGAATTTGAATTTGCCGTCTGCCGACTCCAGGCCAAACCCGCTCTCGCTGGCCTTGACGATGGGTGTTTCCTTTTTCCGGGCGGCTGCATCTTCGGCCGAGAGTTCGTTCTGGCGGGCAAGCACGCGTACTTTCTGATCCAGTTCCTGCACCAGTGCCCGCAGCTCTTCGAGCTCCGATCCATCGTTGGCCCGTGCTGCCAATGGCGATGAAAGAATGCCGCTGGCGATCAATAACGAGGTAATGACTTTTCTTTTTTTGTTCATGGCGAACTCCTGTTGGTTAGTTCTGCGTCCTTCCGGTCGTCCGGTCAGTTCGCCAATCAATGGTGGTAGGGGTGATACTCCCGGTAATCCAGGCGGTTTAAGATTGAAAGCGGAATTTTTCCTTGCGCTCGATCTGGGTCACCTTGCCGTCATGCACGGTGATTTCGATCGAACCGAAACGCAGGCCATTACGGGCTCGAATGATGGCGTCCAGCAACACGCTCTCTGGCTCTGCTACATCATTAGAAGTCTTTCTGAAGTTTTGCTGCTCTGTGTTAGACATGACCCATTGCTCCGTAAATTCAATCAACGGAGCGCACTATAAATGGGCATCAAAATAATAGGAAATACTTTTATTTAATAAGAAAATAACTATATGTAATAAAGACGATGCGTACGCCCTAGCTGGGCATGGCCGTCTTTTCGTGGATCCCATGCCACTGTTGCATGGAGTTTCAATCTGGAAATCAGTGCTCAACTGATACAATGATGCATCGTATTTGCAGGTCCCATCGTGATCGTCACTTTCCCCAATAGCCGCTACGAGCTGCATCAACCATTCCCGCCTGCCGGTGACCAGCCGGCGGCCATTGAACGGCTGACGGATGGCGTGCGGCGCGGCCTGAAATTCCAGACCCTGCTGGGCGTGACGGGTTCAGGCAAGACCTACACCATGGCCAATGTGATTGCGCAGCTCGGCCGGCCGGCCATCGTGATGGCACCAAACAAGACGCTGGCGGCGCAGCTATATTCGGAATTCCGCGAGTTTCTGCCCAACAACGCGGTGGAGTATTTCGTGTCGTATTACGACTACTACCAGCCGGAAGCCTACGTGCCGTCGCGCGACTTGTTTATCGAAAAAGACTCCAATGTCAACGAGCACATCGAACAGATGCGGCTTTCCGCGACCAAGGCACTGCTGGAACGCGAAGATAGCGTGATCGTTGCCACCGTATCCGCCATCTATGGCATCGGTGACCCGGTGGATTATCACGGCATGGTGCTGCATCTGACACAGGGCGAGAAGATCAGCCAGCGCGATGTAATCCTGCGTCTGACCGGTATGCAGTATGACCGCAACGAATTCGACTTTTCGCGCGGCACGTTTCGGGTGCGCGGCGATGTCATCGACGTGTTCCCGGCGGAAAACTCCGAGACCGCCCTGCGGATATCGCTGTTCGACGACGAGGTCGAAACGCTGACCCTGTTCGACCCGCTCACCGGGCAGATCCTGCACAAGGTGCCACGCTTTACGGTGTACCCCTCCAGCCATTACGTCACCCCGCGCGAAACGACCTTGCGCGCCATCGAGCAGATCAAGGCCGAACTGCGCGAGCGAACTGATTTCTACATCAAGAACAACAAGTTGGTCGAGGCGCAGCGCATCGAGCAGCGCACCCGCTACGACCTCGAAATGCTCAACGAACTCGGCTTCTGCAAGGGCATCGAGAATTACTCGCGCCACTTGTCTGGCCGCAGGCCGGGCGAGCCGCCGCCGACACTGATCGATTATCTGCCTAAAAACGCGTTGATGATCATCGACGAGAGCCATGTCACCGTGCCGCAGATCGGCGGCATGTACAAGGGCGACCGGGCGAGAAAAGAAAATCTGGTCGATTACGGCTTCCGTCTGCCCTCGGCGCTTGATAACCGGCCGTTGCGCTTTGAAGAATTCGAAAAGGTGATGCGGCAATGCGTATTCGTTTCCGCCACGCCAGCGGATTACGAAGCCACGCACCAGGAGCAGGTGGTAGAGCAGGTAGTACGCCCGACTGGCCTGATCGACCCCGAGATCGAAGTGAAATCGGCCGACACCCAAGTCGACGATTTGCTGTCGGAAGCCAGGGCGCGTATCGCGGCAGGGGAGCGGGTGCTGGTTACCACGCTCACCAAGCGCATGGCAGAAGACTTGACCGACTACCTGTCGGAGCACGGCATCAAAGTCCGCTATCTGCACTCCGACATCGATACCGTCGAGCGCGTGGAGATCATCCGCGATTTAAGGCTGGGCGAGTTTGATGTTCTGGTTGGCATCAACCTGCTGCGCGAAGGTTTGGATATCCCGGAAGTATCTCTCGTGGCGATCCTGGATGCGGACAAGGAAGGTTTTCTGCGTTCAGAACGATCATTGATCCAGACGACCGGCCGCGCCGCGCGCAACCTGAACGGCAAGGTTATTTTCTACGCCAACAGGATCACCCGCTCGATGAAGCTGGCGATAGATGAAACAGCTCGCCGCCGCGCCAAGCAAATTGCATTCAACGAAGCTAACGGCATCACGCCGCGTGGCGTTACCAAGCGCATCAAGGACATTATCGACGGTGTCTATGACAAGGATGCCGCCCAGAAGGAACGCAAGGTCGCTCAGAGCACGGCCAGCTTCGAGGCCATGAACGAAAAGCAATTGGCCAAGGAGATGAAGCGCATTGAGAAGGAAATGCACGATGCGGCGCGCAACCTGGAGTTCGAAAAAGCTGCGCAATTGCGCGATCAGCTGAAAAAGCTGCGCGAGCAATTCTATGGGGCCGAAGTGCCCGACATCGAGGCATAAAACAATCGGACATAAAAAAAGCCCCGCTTTCACTGGGCTTTTTCTTGGCTACTACCGGCTGATTACTTGCCGGTTTCAACCATCACCAATGGTTCGTCGCTGGCCTGTTCCGCAGCTTTCTTTTGCCATGCAGCGGGCTTGGCCGGTGCGCGAGGCGCTTCTTCTTCGACAACCACAGCCTTGATTGCATCGGAACGGGTTTCCACCATCTCCAGACCGCTCTCTGCGATATTGGGGATGAGCGGCATCTGTTCCGCTTCAGCCTTGCGGCGGCGCGGTTGACGCGGCTTGCGTTCCGGTTTTGCCGCAACCGGCTCTTCCGTTGCTACAGCTTCAATCGAAGTTGCAGTTTCATCTGCCGGTTGTTGTGCGGCAACCGGTTCCGGGGCAGCAACAGCAGGCTGTACCTCGACTGCCGGAGCCTGTACGGGCGTTTCAACAACCGCGACTGCTTCAACTACCGGAGCAGCTTCAGGCGCTGCGGGCTTCTTTTCCTGCACTTCTGGTGCTGCATTTTCAACCTTGACGGCTTCGACATTGGCAGCGTTCTTCTGCTCGCCACGTGCCCCGCGATCACGGCCGCCGCGACGACCGCGACGGCTGCGCGGCTGTTCACCAGCTTCGGTGCCTTCCGGAGCCGCCTGTTGCGGACGCTCGCGTTCTACCTTTTCACGTTCAACCCGTTCCGGCTTGGGTGTGGCCGGCTTGGCTTCCTGTTGCGGGCGGGGCTGGCGTTCCTGACGAGCCTCGCTACGCGGCTCATTGCGGTTGCGCTCGCCACGATTGCTGCGCTCGCCACGCTCGCCTCTTTCGCTACGTCCACCACGATCCCCGCGTTCGCCACGGTTGCCGCGCTCGCCACGACCAGCCTCACGCGGTTTGCGCGGTTCTGGAGCGGCCACGGCTTCTTCTGCAGGCTTTGTGCTGCTGATGCCACCCAGCCAGGTACGGAAACGGCTGAACAGCGTGGCCTTGGGCTTTGCCGCCGCAACCGGTTCGGAACGCACCGGAGCCGGGGCCGTTGGGGTAATGCTCTTGACTGCCGCAACCTGCTTGGCAATCTCAGGCTTCTGTTGTGTGGTTGTGGATTCTTCGATCTCCGAAGGCAGTTCCACCATCTCGTAGCTGGCACGAGCATTTTCATCGCTGACATCGTCGTGGCGCAGGCGCACGATCTTGTAGTTTGGCGTTTCCAGGTGGATATTGGGAATCAGTACGACCTTGACACCCATGCGCTGTTCGATGGCGTGGATTTCGGAGCGCTTTTCGTTGAGCAGGAAAGTCGCAGCCTCGACCGGCAGTTGCACCTGAATCACTGCGCTGTTTTCCTTCATCGCTTCTTCCTGCGTGATGCGCAGGATGTGCAGGGCAGTGGATTCGATGCCGCGGATATGTCCGGTGCCATGGCAACGCGGGCAGGGAATATGGTTGGTCTCACCCAGGCTCGGACGCAGGCGCTGGCGTGACAACTCCAGCAGGCCGAAGCGAGAGATCTTGCCGGTCTGCACGCGGGCACGGTCATAATGC
>DAIDAS010000323.1 GCA_027310505.1 bacterium | reverse complement strand
GTTGTCAGGTGCCGAAATCGCTGTTCAGCGACGAGGTGAAACGGGAAACAGGTGCGTTTTTTCATTAAAACCAAGCCTGTGCTGCCCCCGCAACGGTAAGCGAGTGAGGGTTCATCAACATGCCACTGGGTTATGCCCCGGGAAGGCGGTGAATCAAGACTCGCGAGCCCGGAGACCGGCCTGTCGACCACGTTGGAAATACCGCGGGGTGTCGGTGTTCAGGCCGGAAAAGCGTTCATGCTTTGTCCATCTTGACCTGTATCCCTTTGCGGTTCCATTTTTTGTTTGCATGCGGGGTCGCATGCGCAAAGGGAAAAAATCATGAAAAAAACTGCTCTGGTCAGCTTGGCTGGCCTGTTCACCGCTTTACCTACCTACGCCCTCGATGCGGTGAACACGGATAACGTAATTGTCACCGCCAGCCGCGTTCCACAAGCGCCGGAAAATGTTCTGGCCGATGTCACCGTGATCGATCGTGAAGAAATTGAACGTGCCGGGCAATCCACCCTGGTCGAGCTGCTGCAAATGCAGCCGGGCGTCGAAATTACATCCAATGGCGGCGCAGGCACATCCAGTAGCATCTTTTTACGCGGCACCAATGCCGACCATGTCGTAGTGCTGGTTGATGGGCTGCGGATCAATTCCGCCACGCTCGGTACAACTTCGTTTGAGAATTTGCCACTGGCACAAATTGACCGCATTGAAATCCTGCGCGGAGCTGCATCCGGCCTGTACGGTGCAGATGCTATCGGCGGCGTGATCCAGATTTTTACCAAGCGTGGGGAAGGCAGCCCACATTTGACCGCATTTGCCGGCTACGGCAGCTATAACACCCGCCGCGCGGAAGCCGGAATCTCCGGCAGCACAAACGATACGCGCTACGCCCTGAATGCTAGCGCACTGGCAACGCACAGTTTTTCCGCCAAAAATATCGCCACCGGCTTTGATGCCGACAATGACCCTTACCGCAACGTGGCAGTGACCGCCAACTTGACGCAAAAAATCGCCGACGGCCATACATTGGATGTACAGTTCTTCCAAAGTCGCGGTTTCAGCAATTACGACTGCGGCAGCCCCGTCTGCAACATCGACGAGACCCTGCGCAGTTATGGCATCACCAGCCACAACCACTTCCTGCCGATCTGGGAAAGCACCTTGAAGCTGGGGATCGGCACCGATGACTCCATCGATCATTCCGCCTTCCCCGGCACATTCAGCACCGAGCAACGCCAGTACTCCTGGCAAAATGACCTTTCTTTGCCTCTCGGCACACTCACGCTAGCCTATGATCGACTGGAGCAGAAAGTAAGCGGCACCACTAACTACACCGTCAAATCCCGCGACAACAATGGCTGGCTGGCAGGTTATCTGCTCGATCTCGGCGCCCATTCGCTACAGGCCAATCTGCGCCGCGACGACAATTCGCAATACGGCGGCCATACCACGGGCGGTCTCGCCTACGGCTACCATATCACCCCGGAATGGCGCGCAACAGCAAGTTTTGGCACGGCATTCAAGGCACCAACGTTCAATCAGTTGTATTTTCCCGGTTTCGGTACACCCACCCTGCAACCAGAAACATCGCGCAACCGCGAAATCGGCCTGCATTATGATGCGCGCGCGCTTCATGGCAGTTTGACGGTATTCGACAACATCATCAAAAACCTGATTGCTTTCGCCGGACCGCCAAGCGGGTTCAATCCAATCAATATCAGTCAGGCTGAAATCCGGGGCGCGACATTGGAAGGGGCATGGCAGATCACTGATAGCTGGACCTTGCGCGGCAATGCTACAGTACAGTCGCCCAGGGACGAATCCACCGGGGAACTGTTGATCCGTCGCGCGCAGCGGCATGGTTCGCTGGATTTGTCTTACCGTTCCGGCCCATTCAGGCTTGGCGTAGAGGCCACGGGGTCTTCTGAAAGATTCAATAATGCCGCCAACACCAAACGCATGGACGGCTATGCCTTGGTGAACCTGACCGCCAGCTACGCAGTGAATCCGGACTGGAGCGTGGAAGCACGAGCCAACAATGTGTTCGATAAAAATTATGTACTGGCCTACACCGGCAACTCCGCCACGTCCGTCGCGTATGAAACCCCCGGTGCAAACCTGTTCGTCGGCCTACGCTGGCAGCCGAAATAAGCCGGCGATGGGTTACAATCCGAATCATCTGAACCAAGGAGAACAATCATGACACAGGACAACAGCAAGCAGGTCGGCATCGGCGCAGCACTCGCCCTGCTGATCGCCGCCACTCACGGCCACCATTTCGCCACCGCCCTGCACCTGCCGCCCGCCACATGGGCGGTGTTTTTCCTGGCCGGTTTTTACGTGCGCCGTGCCTGGGTATTTGCCGCACTGCTGGCAGAGGTCGTCGCCATCGACTATTTCGCCATTACGGTGGGCGGTGTCAGCAGCTTTTGCGTCAGCCCGGCCTATGGTTTCCTGCTGCCGGCTTACGGCACGCTGTGGCTGGCCGGACGCTGGTTCGCCAACCGCTACAGCCTCAGCCTGAGTGCACTGCCGGCACTGAGTGCAAGCCTGCTCGGCAGCGCGGCACTGGCAGAAATGTTCAGCAGTGGCGGGTTCTATTTCTTCTCCGGCCGTTTTGCCGACACCTCGCTGGCTGAATTCGGTTCGCGTCTGGTGAAGTATTTCCCGCATACACTGGAGTCGTTTGCTTTCTGGATGGGGATCGCGATCGTTGTGCACGTGGCCTTCGCCCTGTCGCAGCCGGGCAAGCATCATCAAGCCTGACCGCTGTGTCCGATAGCGACAAAAACGCGCGCCACGCCGACCGCATGGCGCGTAAAAAGGCGGTGATCGATACTGCCATTGCCCATGCCGACCAGGAAAAAGGGTTGCTGCTAGTGCTCACCGGCAACGGCAAGGGCAAAAGCTCCTCGGCATTCGGCATGGTGGCGCGCGCACTCGGTTATGGCATGAACGTGGGCGTGGCCCAGTTCATCAAGGGGCGCTCCGACACTGGCGAAGAGGCTTTTTTCCGCCGCCAGCCCGGCGTGGAATGGCATGTGCTGGGAGAAGGATTCACCTGGGACACGCAGGATCGCGAACGCGACATCCGGAAAGCCCGCGAAGGCTGGGAAGTCGCGCGCAGAATGCTAGCCGACCCGGCAGTCAATCTCGTCATCCTCGACGAACTCACGTACACGCTCAAATACGGCTATCTCGACACGGAACAGGTGCTGGCCGACATTGCGGCACGCCCGCCGATGCAGCATGTGGTGGTCACTGGACGTGGCGCACCACAGGCATTGCTGGATGCCGCAGATACCGTTACCGAACTGATGGATGTCAAACATGCCTGGCGTGCCGGAATCAAAGCGCAACCCGGCATCGACCTATAACTCGGCCACACCCCTGCACATCGAACCGAGGCTGAATTGACGACCCATTGCCCGGCGCTCTTCATCAGCGCCCCCGCCTCCAATCAAGGCAAAACCACCATCACCGCCGCCCTGGCGCGACTGCATCGCCGCTTGGGCCGCAAGGTGCGGGTATTCAAGACCGGCCCCGATTTTCTTGACCCCATGATTCTGAACCAGGCCTCCGGCCAGCCCGTATATCAGCTTGATTTATGGATGGGCGGCGTGGAGCATTGTCGTCAATTGCTGGCTGAAGCTGCCCAAGACGCCGACCTGATTCTGGTCGAAGGCGTCATGGGCCTATATGACGGCGACCCTTGCAGCGCCGATCTGGCGCGCGCTTTCGGGATCCCCGTATTGGCCATCGTCGACGGTTCAGCCATGGCGCAGACCTTCGGGGCCATCGCACATGGTCTGGCAAATTATCAGCCGGATGTGCCCTTCGCGGGCGTGCTGGCCAACCGTGTTGGCGGCCATCGCCACGCCGAGATGCTGGCCGCGAGCGTGCGTGAGCCACTGCATTTTTACGGGGCCGTCGCGCGCGACGCAGCGATCGAGCTGCCGCACCGCCATCTCGGGCTGTTGCAGGCGGAAGAAATCGCCGATCTGGAGCAACGGCTGGAACGCACGGCCGACGCCCTGCAACAGACGAGTCTGGCGACCCTGCCCCCGGCCGTGGAATTTACCGCCGCGCCTGCAACACCCTTGCCTCGCTTGCTGCAGAATGTCCGTATCGCCGTGGCCCGCGACGCTGCATTCGGTTTTCTGTACCCGGCCAATCTCGATGTGCTGCAGGCGATGGGCGCGGAACTGCGGTTTTTCTCGCCATTGGCCGACAATGCCCTGCCGGAAGCCGATAGCCTGTACCTGCCCGGCGGCTATCCGGAATTGCACTTGGATCAGTTGGCCGGCAATCGCGCCATGCAGGATGCCATCCACGCCCACCATGCTGTCGGCAAACCCATCCTGGCCGAGTGCGGCGGCATGCTGACCCTGCTGGAAACGCTGACCGATCACGCAGGCAAAACCGTCAGGCTGGTCGGCCTGCTACCGGGGCACGCCGTCATGCAACAACGCCTGACCGCGCTCGCCCTGCAAAGCATGACCTTGCCGGAAGGCACATTGCGCGGCCACACTTACCACCACTCAAAACTGGACAGCGCACTGGCGCCGATCGCCTACGGCCAATGTCCCAACAGTGGCAAAACTGCGGAATCCGTGTTCCGCATTGGCCGCACGACCGCTTCTTACGTGCATTTCTATTTCGCCTCCAACCCGCAAGCCGCCGCGCAGTTACTGTTGCCATGAGTGCCAGCGATTTCACTTTCAGCGATGCGGAGCGCATAGCCGTCTATCGCGCCATTGCCGAGCGGCGCGACATGCGACACTTTCGCCCGGACCCGGTTGACCCCGCAGTCCTGCAACGCCTGCTGG
>DAIDAS010000469.1 GCA_027310505.1 bacterium | reverse complement strand
CAGCAACCAGCTTGGCACCTGTTACTTTGCCGCTGGCGTCATGGAGCATTTCGACCTGATCCGGCGCAAAGTACTCGATGCCGCCTTTATCTGTCCTCCGCGAGAAGATATGGTTGAGCACCATGCCCTGCGTCAGCAGGTTGGCAAACGGCTCGTCGTAATCGACCAGGCCGAGGTTGCGCATCACCTTGCTCCAGAAACGCGAGTACAGCAGGTGCAGGATGGCGTGTTCAATGCCGCCGATGTACTGGTCTACCGGCATCCAGTAGTTGGTGTCTTCGTCCACCATCGCGTTCGCGCCGAACTTGCTGGCGTAGCGGGAGTAATACCAGCTCGAATCGACGATGGTATCCATGGTGTCGGTTTCGCGTCTAGCCGGTTTGCTGCATTTGGGACAGGTGCAGTTGAGGAAATCCTCGCGCTTGTTCAGCGGATTGCCGGAGCCGTCCGGCACGCAGTCTTCCGGCAGTACCACCGGCAACTGTTCGTCCGGCACCGGCACGTCGCCGCAGCAGTCGCAGTGGATGATGGGGATGGGGCAGCCCCAGTAGCGCTGGCGCGAAACGCCCCAGTCGCGCAGGCGCCATTGCACCTGCTTGTCGCCCAGTTCCTTGGCGTTGAGGTCGGCGGCGATGGCGTCCACTGCGGCTTCGTAACCTAGGCCTTCGTATTTGCCGGAATTGATGCAACGGCCACGGGACTTGTCGCCGTACCACTCCTGCCAGGCGTCGGCGGAGAATGTTGCGCCGTCGACCACGATGCTCTGCTGGATCGGCAGGCTGTATTTCTTGGCAAACGCAAAATCGCGTTCGTCGTGCGCCGGAACGGCCATCACGGCACCTTCGCCGTAGCCCATCAGCACGTAATTGCCGACCCACACCGGTACCTGTTTGCCGGTGAGCGGATGCGTCACCTTGAAGCCGGTGTCCATGCCTTCTTTTTCCATGGTGGCGAGGTCGGCTTCCATGACGGAACCCTGCTTGCACTTCTCGATGAAGGCAGCCAGAGCCGGGTTGTTTTGCGCTGCGCGGGCAGCCAGCGGATGCTCGGCTGCCACGGCGCAGTAAGTTACGCCCATGATGGTGTCGGCGCGGGTGGTGAACACCCACAGTTTTTCCTGTTGGCCGTCGAGTTCGTAGGGGAAGGCGAAGCGCACGCCCACGCTCTTGCCGATCCAGTTGGCCTGCATGGTGCGCACGCGCTCCGGCCAGCCCGGCAACTTGTCGAGGTCGGCCAGCAGTTCTTCGGCGTATTGGGTGATGCCGAAGTAATAGCCGGGGATTTCGCGTTTTTCGACGACTGCGCCGGTGCGCCAGCCGCGCCCGTCGATCACTTGCTCGTTGGCCAGTACGGTCTGGTCGACCGGGTCCCAGTTCACCACCTGCGTCTTCTTGTAGGCGATGCCTTTTTCCAGCATGCGCAGGAACAGCCACTGGTTCCACTTGTAGTAGTCCGGCTTGCAGGTCGCCAGTTCGCGCGACCAGTCGATGCCCAGCCCCAGCGACTGCAGCTGCTTCTTCATGTAGGCGATGTTGTCGTAGGTCCACTTGGCGGGCGGCACCTTGTTCTGGATGGCGGCGTTTTCTGCCGGCAGGCCGAACGCATCCCAGCCCATCGGTTGCAGCACGTTGTAGCCGCGCATCTTGTGCCAGCGGGTCAGCACGTCGCCGATGGTGTAGTTGCGCACGTGCCCCATGTGCAGCTTGCCGGAAGGGTAGGGGAACATGGACAGGCAGTAGTACTTGGGCTTGCTGTCGTCCCGCTTTGCGGCAAAGGTGTTCTGGGATGCCCAGTGTTGCTGGGCGCGTTGTTCGATTTCGTTGGGCTGGTACTGCGGCTGCATGGAGGGGTGTGTTTCCGGCTGAATTTTAAAAGGGCAAATTATACCCTATTGATGCGGTACGGATTATCCGGCAATCCGTTGATGTCGGGCCCGTTGAAACCTGGATGGTGCATGGCCTCCCGCGTGAGATGGTTCATGGCAAGGGGCGCTCAGGTTGGTTGATCGCTTGCCCTGACGTATAATCGTGGCAAACAGTAACGAGAAAGTGCGCTTGACGGAGATTCGTACTGGCGCCTGTCTTGAGGAGAGGTTCATGTCTAAGAAGCACCCCGTGATTGCAGTCACCGGATCTTCCGGTGCAGGTACGACAACCGTCAAGCGTGCTTTCGAGCAGATTTTTCGTCGTGAAAACATCGAGGCAGCCGTGCTTGAGGGCGACAGTTTTCATAGCCTGACGCGCGCCGAGTTCAAGGCTGCCGTCGAGCAGGCAGACAACAATTACCAGCGTGCACCCAGCCACTTTGGCCCGGAATGCAACCACTTCGACAAGATCGAAGCCACTTTCCGCCAATACGGCGAAACCGGCATGTGCCAGCGCCGCTATTACATCCACAGCGATGCAGAGGCGGTTGAACTCAATGCCCACTTCGGCACGCAGTTGAGCCCGGGCGAATTTACGCCATGGGAGGATATCCCTGCCGGATCAGACCTGCTCTTCTACGAAGGGTTGCATGGCGGGGTGCGGACTTCCGAGGTGGATATTGCCCGTCATGTGGACTTGCTGGTGGGCGTGGCGCCCATCGTCAATCTGGAGTGGATCCAGAAAATTCACCGCGACACAGCCGAGCGTGGATATTCTGCCGAGGCAGTCACGCAGATCATTCTGCGCCGCATGCGCGATTACGTCGAATACATCTGCCCGCAATTCTCCAACACGGATGTCAATTTCCAGCGCGTTTCCACGGTGGATACTTCCAACCCGTTCATCGCCCGTGACATCCCGACGCTGGACGAGAGCTTCGTGGTGATTCGCTTCAAGGACCCGGAACGCGCCGATTTCAAGCATCTGCTGTCCATGATCAAGGATTCTTTCATGTCGCGCCGCAACACCATTGTGGTGCCAGGCGGCAAGATGGGCTTTGCCATGGAGCTGATTCTGACGCCGCTCATCCACGAGATGATCGTCAATCGCAACCAGTAGCCGATGGAAATAAAAAAGGCCTGCCACCTCACGGTCGCAGGCCTTTTTGTTGTGCGCGAGTTACTTCAGTGCGGCAAACACCTGGTCGCGAATCGCTTCCACCGATCCGACGCCGGCGATCTTGACGTGCTTCGGTGCGCCCGGATTTCCGCTCGTAGCCCAGGATGAATAGTAATCCACCAGCGGCTTGGTCTGGCTGTGGTACACCTCCAGACGCTTCATCACGGTTTGCTCCTGGTCGTCATCGCGCTGGATCAGGTCTTCACCCGTCACGTCATCCTTGCCGGCCACCTTGGGTGGATTGAAGATTACGTGGTAGGTGCGTCCGGAAGCCAGGTGCACGCGGCGGCCGCTCATGCGCTTGATGATTTCTTCATCCGGCACGTCGATTTCCACCACGAAGTCGATGCCGACCCCGGCCTCTTTCATGGCCTCGGCCTGTGGAATGGTGCGCGGAAAACCGTCGAACAGGAAACCGTTGGCGCAGTCGGCATCCTTGATGCGCTCCTTGACCAGGCCGATGATCACTTCATCCGGCACCAGGCCGCCGGCATCCATGAATTTCTTGGCTTCCAGCCCCAGTTGCGTGCCGGCCTTGATCGCGGCGCGCAGCATGTCACCGGTCGAAACCTGCGGAATGCCGAATTTTTCCTTGATGTAGTTGGCCTGGGTGCCCTTGCCGGCGCCAGGGGCGCCCAATAGGATGACTCGCATGGTGGTGTCCTTAGGTTAATAGCTTGAAAGCGATTCGTGATTTTGGTCGCGAATTATATCAGGCGAGATGGTTGGCGATGGCGACGAACTGTGCCACGCCCAGATTTTCTGCACGCAGCTGCGGGTCGATGCCCAGTGCCGCGAAACCGGCGTCGTCCAGCAGGCCCTTGAGCGTGTTGCGCAGGGTCTTGCGGCGCTGGCCGAAGGCTGTGGCGACCACCTTGGCGAGCAGCGCCTCATCCTTTGCCGGGTGGGGCAGCGTCGGCCAGGGCACGGCCCGCACGAAGGCTGATTCCACCTTGGGTGGCGGATCGAACGCCTCCGGCGGCACGGTGAGCAGGTATTCCATGTACAGCCGGTACTGCAGCATCACCGACAGGCGGCCGTAGGCCGGCGAAGAGGGTTCGGCCACCATGCGCTCGACTACTTCCTTCTGCAGCATGAAATGCATGTCGATGATGTGGTCGACGTTGTCCAGCAGGTGGAACAGGATGGGGGTGGAGATGTTGTAGGGCAGGTTGCCGACCACGCGGATTTTGGGGCCCAGCGAGGTGAAGTCAAATTTCAGCGCGTCGATGTTGTGGATGGTGATCTTGCCGGCCGGGTAGTGGTCCTGCATCCAGGCAATGACGTCGCGGTCGAGTTCGACGGCGTGCAGGTGGTTCAGGGTTTGCAGCAGGGGCTTGGTCATGGCGCCGAGGCCGGGGCCGATTTCGACCATCAGGTCGTCGGGAGCGGGGCGGATGGCTTCGATCAGGGAACGGATGATGTCCTGGTCGATGAGGAAGTTCTGGCCGAAGCGTTTTTTGGGGATGTGTTTCATGGGGGCATTTTACCTGATGTGGAGGTGGCCGCCTGAGTGACAAAGTTGCGTTGGGCAGGCCGGGGGTTGCCCGGCGGCAAGTTACTTTCTTTTGCTTGCCCAAAAGAAAGTAACCAAAGAAGAAGGGCACCCCCTACCGCGCCCTTCGGGTTCCCTGCGCTGCTCGCCAAGCCGGGCGGCTGCGGAACTCGCTGCGCTCAGACAGTCCTCGCCAAAAACTCCCGACTTGGCTGTGCTGCTCGGGCGGCAGAAGGGGAAATGGGCCGTGCTCAACCTGAGGTTCGCTACGAGGGCTGATAAGCACATTTTTTGATGATTTCGATGAGTTCTCCAAGGGACAATGGCTTATCTTTTTTGCGGTGAACCATCCTATGGCAGTTAGAGCAGAGAACTGTTAAATCCTTCGCTGGATCAATTGCAGTTGGCTCTATGTACTTCGAAATTGGTACGAGATGATGCACTTCGATGTAATCTTTGCCATGTTCACCATAGGCATGGAAAAAATTGAATCCACAAGCCTTGCAAGTGGTGCCGTGCAGTTTGATTGCGGCGCATCGCAGTTCTGATTTTCGTTCATAGAAGGCGACGAGCCTTGAGCTCTTGCCGCCTTCCTCTAGTTGTTCTTCGAGCGCAAGAGAATCAAGATCGGCAGCCACCTCATCTTCAAGAGTCCCTCCATTCCCGTGGGGGGACTGATTCTTTGCCCATTCTTCGCCTTTAGGTGTGAGTACCCAGTATCCGTGACTTGCGTACGGACCGACACCAGCTCGATATAGTAAGCCACGGTTTACAAGATGAAGGCGGGCAAACTGGACTCGATTGGCCCATTTGCTTACCGAGTTTCGATATTTCTCCGATCGCTCCTCGCGCGTTAACTCAGGATGAAGCTGTGCAAGTCGCTCATATGCCACAGTTGCTGATATGCGCTTTTCAGGTAGAGACGTAACAAGAGACAAAAGCTCTTGTTGTATGGTGCTGTCGTCAGGAATGGGCATGAATTAAAGTCTCAGCGTGAATTTTCCAACTCAATCGCCAACTCAATCGCCGCAACCAAACTCCCCACGTCTGCCTTGCCCGTCCCCGCCAGATCCAGCGCCGTGCCGTGGTCGACGGAAGTGCGGATAATCGGCATGCCGAGGGTGACGTTGACGCCTTCGCCGAAGCTGGCGTGTTTCAGCACTGCCAAGCCCTGGTCGTGGTACATGGCGAGGAAGGCATCCGTGGTCGCGAGGTTTTTTTGCGAGAACATGGTGTCGGCGGGGAGGGGGCCGATGAGGCGTATGCCTTCGTGGCGGAGTTTCTGCAGCACGGGTTCGATGACGTCGATTTCTTCGCGGCCAAGGTGGCCGCTTTCGCCGGCGTGGGGGTTGAGGCCGGCAACGAGGATGCGGGGGCGGATGAGGCCGAAGCGGTGAACCAGATCGGCCTGCAGGATGCGGATGACGGATTCCAGTGCTGCCTGCGTGATGGCGTCGGGCACTTCACGCAGTGGCAGGTGGGTGGTGGCGAGTGCCACGCGCATGCCGCCGCCGACCAGCATCATGACGACCTGCGGACTGTTGGTGAGTTCCTGCAG
>DAIDAS010000263.1 GCA_027310505.1 bacterium | reverse complement strand
AGCTGACTTCGGACAACGAGGGGGTGGTCGAGAATATCCTGCCACGCAACAGCCTGCTCTACCGCAGCAACGAATACCGCAAGAAATACCTGGCTGCCAATGTGACACAGGTGGTGATCGTGCTGGCCGCGGTACCGAGCTTCTACGAAGACTTGCTCAACCGTTGCCTGATCGCAGCCGAAGCGGCAGGCATCCGGGCGCTGATCCTGCTGAATAAAAGCGATCTGCCGGAAACTGCAGCCGCAATGGAAAAACTGGAGCTCTACAAAGCGCTCGGCTACGCGGTGCAACCGCTCTCCGCAATTCAGGATGCAGATCAATTACGTCCGTGGCTGCAAGGGCAGACTAGCGTGCTGGTCGGGCAATCCGGCATGGGCAAATCCACCCTGGTGAACGCGTTATTGCCGGAGGCGAACTCTCGCACGCAGGAAATCTCGGCCGTGCTGGATAGCGGCAAGCACACCACGACATCGGCACGGTTGTATCATCTGAATGCGGAGAGCCATCTGATCGATTCGCCCGGCCTGCAAGAATTCGGCCTAAGCCATTTGAGTACAGACGAACTGGAACTGGCCTTTCCCGAGTTCCGGCCATGGCTGGGAAAGTGCCGGTTCAATAACTGCCGACACGTGCAAGAACCGGACTGCGCAATCCTGAAAGCCGTCGCGGCTGGCAATATCAGCCAGATCCGGCTACAGGCATACCAAAAGCTGCTATCGGAAATTTCTTAAATGCATACGGCATTCATCAGCCACCCTGATACCCTGCTGCACGTGATGGATGGCAACCATCCGGAATCCCCGGCGCGCATCTCGGCGATCAAGGACCGGCTGATCGCGTCGCAAGTTTTCGATCACCTGCAGGTCTATGATGCCCCGCTCGCCAGCGACGAACAGCTCGGCAGGGTTCATGACGCAGCTTATATCAGGCGTATCCGCAAGACGGCCCCGCAGGCCGGCATCGTGCATCTCGATCCGGACACCGCCATGGGGCCGATGACACTGTCGGCAGCACTGCACGCAGCAGGGGCTGTGGTGCTGGCGACAGACCTGGTGATATCGGGCAAAGCGCAGAACGCCTTCTGTTGCATTCGTCCGCCGGGGCACCATGCAGGGCGTGCCAATGCAGCCGGATTCTGCATCTTCAACAATGTGGCGGTGGGCGTTGCGCATGCCATCGCCAGGCATGGTATCGCGCGTGCCGCGATTGTCGATTTCGATGTGCACCACGGCGACGGCACCGAGAATATTTTTCGCAGCAACCCCAAGGTGATGCTGTGCTCTACTTTCCAGCACCCGTTCTATCCTTATCGCGGGGCAGATTCACGCACCGACCGCATGATCAATGTGCCGCTCCCTGCCGGTTCGGGTGGCGTAGCCTTCCGCGCTGCCGTAGAGCAGGATTTCGCCCCTGCGCTAATGCATTTCAAACCGGAAATCCTGTTCGTTTCGGCAGGGTTCGATGCGCACCGCGACGATCCGCTAGCCTCGCTGAACCTGATCCGGGACGACTATATCTGGGTGACGAAATTCATCAAGGATATCGCCCGACGGTACGCCAGCGACCGCATCGTATCGACACTGGAAGGTGGTTACGACCTGATCTCCCTGGCGGATAGCGCCACCGCGCACATCAGGACTCTGGCTGATATTTGATGAGATGAATCGCGGCAGCACGCAGCGATACCACCGCCTGGGCACCAGGTTGCACGCCGTTGCGCATCGCCGAGTGGGTCGGAACACTGAAAGCCAGCCGGGTTGTGTCGCCCTGCCCCGCCAGTTGCAATTCAACATGTGTCGTTTCGCCCAGCGCCCTGGCCTGCACCACGATACCTTCCACAGGATTTTCATACTCGCCGCGCGAAGGCTTGTCGCGTCGATGCAGAATCACGCCCTCGACCGGGATGACCCAATGCACCCGGCTGTTCAATGCAAGTTCAGGGCGATGTGGCGTTTCCAGCAATCGTTCGCCGAAACGCAACAGCGTCCTGCCATGCTCAGGCTGATGGGCGGCAATTTCACCGGTAAAGACGTTGCGCATGCCAATCAGCCGCGCCACATCCAGGCTTTGCGGGCGTGAAACCACCTCATGCACCAAGCCGCTCTGTAGCGTGGTTCCATGATGCAGCACGGTCAGCCGGTCTGCCAGCAACATGGCTTCGTACAGATCGTGAGTCACCATCAGCACGGGCACGGAAAGGCTCTGTTTCAAGCCCGCCAACTCGGCATACAACCGCTCGCGAGTAGCGCGGTCTACTGCCGAGAACGGTTCATCCAGCAGCAAAATCTCTGGCTCGCGTGCCAACGCCCTTGCCACCGCGACACGTTGCTGCTGGCCGCCGGAAAGCTGGCGTGGGAGGCGAGATTCAAGTCCGGCCAGATTGACGCGTTCCAGCATGGCCATCGCTGCCTGAGCGCGCTGGGCATTGGGCTTATCCTGCATGGCGGCCATGACATTCCCCAGCACTGTCATGTGCGGGAACAGGGCGAAATGCTGCGGCACATAACCGACCCTGCGCTGACGGGCATCGAGGAACCGGTTGGCCGCGCTGTCGAACCAAGTCTGCTCACCGCACTTCACCATGCCCTGCTGCGGCCGGAACAAACCGGCAATGGCACGCAACAATGTTGTTTTCCCGCTGCCAGAGGGGCCGACCAGCGCGAGCATTTGCCCTGCGGGACAACGGATTTCCGCATCAAGCGGGACCGGGCCATTCTGCCGCAGCGTAGCGACCAGATCAGATGTCACGGGCTTCATGACGCCTTTCGGAGTAACGGGTAACCAGACTGACCGTAAGCAACAGACCAAAAGAGATAGCCAGTAGCAACAGCGACATCTGCCGGGCACTATCGAAATCCAGCGCCTGCACCCGGTCGTAAATGGAAATGGAGATGGTTTGCGTCTCGCCCGGAATGCTGCCACCCACCATCAGCACCACGCCGAATTCGCCCAGGGTATGGGCAAAAGTCAAGGTCATGCCGGTCAATACTCCCGGCCAGGCCAGCGGCAACTCGATATGCCACAAGGCCCGCCAGAACGACATGCCGCAGCACTTCGCCGCGTCGCGCACATCCTGCGAAATCGCCTCGAAGGCACGCTGGGCAGGCTGGATGGCGAATGGCAGGTTGACCAGCACCGAGGCAAGCAGCAAGCCACTGAAATGGAACACCAGCGATTGTCCGAATGTCTGCGTGTACCATTGTCCAAGCCGGGACCCGGCGCCCAGGCTCACCAGCAGGAAATAGCCGATCACCGTCGGCGGCAGCACCAGCGGCATGGCCAGCGCCGTCTCGATCACGATTTTCCCCGCGAACTGGCGAGTGGCCAACCAGCGGCCAAGCAGGATGCCGAGCGGCAGCAAGACCAGCAGCGTGGCTGCAGCCAGCTGCAGGGAGAGTATGAGGGCCTGGCTATCCATTACGGGAGTGTAAATCGTTTATGCGCCGGAACAACCTGAGCGCACAAGCTGCATAACACACCCAGCAACGCGACAACGCGATGCATCCATGACATTTCGACAACCCCAAGGCGAAGAATAACGTGCGATGATTGCACATCGCCTTCATGAAAACCAGCCGCTTACGGCTTGAGCGGGCTGGTACGGGCCGTGGGTTACACCGCAGCTCAGACTTCGGTTTGCTTGCGCGCGGCGGAAGACCAGTCCAGATGAAAGAATTTGCCACGGGGCTGATCGACCCGCTCATAAGTATGGGCGCCAAAATAGTCACGCTGCGCCTGCAACAGGTTGGCCGGCAGCGTAGCGCTGCGATAGCCGTCGAAATAGGCCAGCGCTGAACTGAAAGCCGGGACAGGGATCCCGTTGCTCACCGCCAGAGCCACTGCCTGGCGCCATTGATTCTGGCCTTCATGCAAGGCATTGAGAAAGTAAGGGTCCAGCATCAGGTTCATGAGACCGGGATGATGGCGATAAGCCTCGGTAATCTTGCGCAGGAATCCGGCGCGAATGATGCACCCTCCCTGCCAGATATGGGCAATCGTGCCGAAATCCAACTGCCAGTCATACGCTTTCTGCGCTTCAGCCATCAGCTGGAAACCTTGGGCGTAGGCACAAATCTTCGAACAATACAGCGCATTGCGTATCGCGGCGACCATGGGTTTGCGGTCTGATTCCTGTTTGCCTACAGGGCCGTGCAGCAACTGGCTGGCCGCGACGCGCTCTTCTTTCCGCGCAGACAGGGCACGGGCAAACACTGCCTCGGCG
>DAIDAS010000208.1 GCA_027310505.1 bacterium | reverse complement strand
GGGTTGGTGTAGACGAAGCGGCAATCATTTTCGACATACTTGCGTGTCAGCGCGGCGCCACCCAGCAGTACCGGAATATCAATACCTTCCTTTTTCATCTCTTCCAGATTGTCCTTCATGATCACAGTCGATTTCACCAGCAGCCCGGACATGCCAACGGCATCGGCGGCATGCTGGCGCGCGGCTTCCATGATGGCTCCCACCGGCTGCTTGATCCCGAGGTTGATGACCTTGTAGCCGTTGTTGGTGAGAATGATGTCGACCAGGTTCTTGCCGATGTCGTGCACGTCGCCCTTCACCGTGGCCAGCACCAGAATGCCTTTTTCCTGGCCCTCGATTTTTTCCATGAACTGTTCCAGATAGGCCACGGCAGCCTTCATGGTTTCCGCGCTCTGCAGGACGAAGGGCAGTTGCATCTCGCCGGCACCGAACAACTCGCCTACCACGCGCATGCCGTCCAACAATAACTCATTGATGATATCGAGCGGCTTGTAGGTTTCCATGGCTTTCGCCAGATCATCGTTGAGGCCTTGTTTGTCGCCATCGATGATGCGTTGCTTTAGGATTTCTTCGATGGTTTCCGGGCGTTTCCTCGTGGTTTCGACGGCTTTGATGTCCTTGAACATGTCGACGAACGTGAGTAGTGGATCCTTGTTGTCTTGCCAGCGGTTGAAGATCAGGTTTTCGGCGGCGATCCGATGTACTTCGTCGATCTTGTGCAATGGAACAATCTTGGAGACATGGATAATCGCCGCCTTCATGCCGCGCTTCTGGGCATGCGCCAGGAATACCGAATTCAATACGTGCCGCGCAGCTGCGTTGAGACCGAAGCTGATGTTGGACAGCCCCAGCATGATCTGGCATTCGGGCAGCTCTTTTGCGATGCGCTCGATCGCGTCCAGCGTGTTGATGCCGTGGTTGCGGTCGTCTTCTACGCCGGTGCAAATGGTGAAGGTCAGCGGGTCGAAAAGAAGGTCGGAAGCCGGCAGGCCGTGCTGGTTCACCGCGAAGTCATACAGCCGATGCGCGATGCGCAGTTTGTCGTCCACACTTTTGGCCATGCCTTCTTCGTCGATGGTGAGGGCAACGACGGCCGCGCCGAATTTCTTTGCCATGCGCAGGATTTTTTCGGCTTTTTCCTCGCCATCCTCGAAATTGATGGAGTTGATGATGGACTTGCCGCCGATCAGTTTCAGCGCGGCCTCGATAACAGGCAGCTCGGTGGAATCCACCACCAGTGGTACCGTGATCTGGCCGCGATAGCGCGATACCACTTCGCACATGTCCTTGACTTCCGGGCGGCCGACATAGGCGGTGCATACATCCAGCGCGTGCGAGCCTTCCCTCACCTGTTCGCGGCCAATCGCCGTGAGCGCGTCCCAGTCTTCTGCGTTGAGCAGGTCGCGGAATTTCTTGGAGCCGTTCGCATTGCTGCGTTCGCCGATAGCAAATACCGCATTCTCTTGTCGCAAGGTTACCGAGGTGTAGAGCGAAGAGACGGAAGGCTCCCATTGCGGGGTGCGTGCGACCGGCGCCTGATCGGCGCGAGCATCCAGCATGGCGCGCAGTTCGCGAATATGATCCGGGCTGGTGCCGCAGCAGCCGCCGATCAGGTTGACGCCGTCTTCCTCGACGAAGCGTTGTTGCCAGTCGGCCAGTTCGAACGGCAGCAACGGGTATTCCGTCTTGCCATCCACCAGCATGGGTAGGCCGGCATTGGGCATGACGGAGATCATCTTGCGCCATTTTTCGCCCAGATATTTGACGTGCTCTGACATCTCTGCCGGGCCGGTGGCGCAGTTGAGGCCGATCCCGTCCACATCCAGTGCATCGATGGCGGTGGCCGCGCAGGCAATGTCGCTGCCCACCAGCATGGTGCCTGTCGTTTCAATGGTGACCTGGACGAAAATGGGCAGGTCTTCACGGCCTTTTTCAGTGCGTGCGATCTTGCAGCCGTTTACGGCAGCCTTGATGGTGAGTAGATCCTGGTTGGTTTCCAGCAGGAAGCAGTCGATGCCGCCATCAATCAGGCCACGCGCCTGTTCGGCATAGGAGTCTTCCAGGATGTCGTAGGTGGTGTGGCCGAGGCTGGCCAGTTTCGTCCCGGGCCCGACCGAACCAAGCACGTAACGCGGCCATGCTGGCGTGGCGAATTCGTCGGCGACTTTTCTTGCAATCGCGGCGGCACGCTTGTTGAGCTCATAGGTGCGTTCGACCAGGTCGAATTCGGCAAATACCACTTTATTCGCGCCGAAGGTATTGGTTTCAACGCAGTCTGCGCCGGCTTCGAAGTAGGTACGGTGTACTTTCTCGACGAAATCCGGCCGGGTGTCGACCAGGATTTCCGAGCAGTTTTCCAGCCCGGCGAAATCCTTTTCAACATCCCAGGTCTCTGCCTGGATCAGCGTGCCAGTGCCTCCATCGCAAAGCAGCACTTGGCTACGAAGTCGTTCAATAAAGCTTTGTGTCATGTCTTCTTACTTTAGGTTGATTATTGCGGATCCGTCGGGCCGGCTTCGATTTCGACGCGGTTGCGGCCGTGGGATTTTGCTGAGTAGAGTGCGCGATCAGCACGTTGAAGCAGGCTGGCCGCACTGTCCGAAGGCTTTACCCCCGCCACACCGGCGCTAAAGGTAGCGCTGATTTTCTGTTGCTGGTAGTGCAGCGGCGATTTTTGCAGCATGTGCTTGAGGCGCTCCAGCATGAACACCGCGCCGTTCAGCTCGGTATCCGGCAGCAGCACAAGGAATTCTTCACCGCCGTATCGGAACAGAATATCAGATTCGCGCAGTACCGATTTGGATAGCTGGGTGAAGTATAGCAACAACTGATCGCCCGCATCGTGGCCGTGGGTGTCGTTGATATTCTTGAAATGATCCAGATCCAGCAGGGCGATAGTGAGGCTGCTGTTGCCACGACGTGCGCGCGCGACCTCCTGACCGAGGGTGATGTCCATGCCAAAGCGATTGCGTGCGCCAGTGAGCGGATCCAGCATCATTTGTTCACGGGTATTTTGCAATTCGGTGCGCATGGTTTCCAGCGCAATTCTGGTGTTGGCAAGTTCGTTGCTGGTGCTTTCCACCGAATGCTGGATGGAGTTTGCGGTGGAGCTGATGATTTGCAGCAGGCTGAGAATTTCCTGTTTTTCTTCGGTTTGTTCGAGGGCGCTGACAGAAGTGGCAATGCTCTTGTTCTGGACACCAAGGTTTTGCGCAAGCGTACCGGTACTTTCGGTCAGCGTTGAAATCAGGGAGAGGATCAGCGTAATCAGTTCGCGATCATTTTCGAGTTTCTGTTCCGGAGGAATTTGTTTTTCTTCAACGGATTGCGATGATTTTCTCGGTTTACCGGAGATCTCGTGATAAATAGCCGTGTAGTTTTCCGGCGTCGGGGGCAGGCCGCGCTCAGTCAGCAAATGCAGCGCCTGGCGCGCCGTTTGCGTAGCTTGAATTTTTGTTTGCTTAAGCTTATCGGACATCGTGAGATAACGCACTGAAGAAGAAACTATTTTATCATAGCGAGTTGTCACGAAATAATGACTGGAAAGAATTCCCACATGCGTTCCGCAATCCACAACGATAACCTGATCCCCACCCCGCCGTTCTGGGGTGCCAAATGCATCGAGCACATTCCGCTCAAGGCCGTGCTGCCCTACATCAACCGCACCGCGCTGTATAAGTTGCAATGGGGCTACAAGACCCGAGGACATACAGAAGAGGAGTACCGTAATTACATCCGGCACGAGGTCGACCCTATCCTGGCGCGCATGGTGGCGCAGAGCGAGCGGGAGAATATTCTGCTGCCGCAGGCGGTATACGGATACTTCCCTTGCCAGGCGGATGGCGATGATTTGATCATCTATGACAGCGTGGAGACTCGCAACGAGCGTTGCCGTTTCACGTTTCCGCGCCAGGTCACGGAGCGCAAGCTGTGCATTGCCGACTTCTTTAGGCCCGTGGAAAGCGGAGAAATCGACGTGGTGGCATTCCAGTTAGTGACGGTAGGCCAGCAGGCATCGGACTATGCGCGCGAGTTGTTCAAGAATGACAATTATCAGGAATACCTATACTGGCACGGCCTGAACGCCGAAGGCGCGGAAGGTATGGCGGAATTCATCCATAAGCGCATTCGGGTCGAGCTAGGATTTGGGCGCGAGGATGCGCGCGAATTGTCGGAAATGATCAAACAGCATTACCGCGGCAGCCGCTATTCATTTGGCTATCCCGCCTGCCCCAATCTGCACGATCAGGATAAAATCCTGTCGTTGCTGGAAGCGCAGCGTATCAACGTGGTGCTGGGTGACGAAGACCAGTTATGGCCTGAGGAGTCCACCAGTGCGATTGTGGTACATCACCCGGATGCCAAGTATTTTGGGGTTTAAAGAACATTGGGGAGTGGTTCAATGAAGGTTGCCTGCGGTTTGCTCAATGCTGTTGCATTGGGCTTGGCGCTGATCGCCCTGCCGCAGCAGGGGGTGGCTGCTGATGTGCCTGCCGGGGATGAGGCCGCTCAGCTGCGCGGCATTATCAACAACATCATGGACGACAACGCTGCGTTTGTTAAAAGCCATAAGCCGGATTATTACAGGCCATTCGCCGACGACCAGCATCCTCGTGCTACGGTGGTGACCTGTGCGGATTCGCGCGTCCATATGCACGCGCTGGACAAGACGCCGGACGGCGACCTGTTCGTGGTGCGCAACATCGGCAACCAGATTGGCACGGCAGAAGGCTCAGTCGAGTATGGGGTGCGCCAATTGCACACGCCTTTGCTGATCATCATTGGTCATGTGGCCTGTGATGCCATCAAGTTGGCGCGGGGTAATTATTCCAAGGAATCCGCGCCGATCAAACGCGAGCTGGATACCATCAAGTTGCCGGCCAGAAACTCCAAAGCCGATGAGGATGAAGAATGGTTGCGTGGCGTTGACGCCAATGTCAACAATCAGGTGGCGCTGGCCCTGAAAAAATTCTCGGCAGAAATCGGGGACGGCAAGCTGACGGTCATAGGCGCCGTCTATGACTTTCGCAACGTCATGCATCAGGGGCAGGGGCGGTTGAATATCATCAATATCAACGGCAGTACCGACTCAGGCAGTATCATGTCGGGCCTGATGAAAATGACTGGTGCAGGCATGAAACTGGACAAGAAGCAGGCTGAGAAAAAGCCTTTGGAACACTGATGCATATCCATATCCTCGGTATTTGCGGCACCTTCATGGGCGGCATCGCCGCGCTGGCGAAGGCCGCAGGACATCGCGTCACGGGCTGCGATGCCAATGTCTACCCGCCCATGAGCACGCAGCTCGAAGCCCAGGGCATCGAGCTGATCGAAGGTTTTGGCGTGGAACAGCTCGATCTCGAGCCGGACGTCTTTGTCATCGGCAATGTGGTGTCTCGCGGCAATCCGCTGATGGAAGAAATCCTCAATCGTGGCCTTGCCTATGTCTCCGGCCCGCAATGGCTGGCTGAGAATGTGCTGCGGGACAAGTGGGTGCTGGCTGTGGCGGGCACCCACGGCAAAACCACCACCAGCTCCATGCTGGCTTGGGTGCTGGAGTATGCCGGGCTCGCACCGGGGTTTCTGATTGGCGGGGTACCCGAAAACTTTGGCGTGTCGGCAAGGTTGCCCGGGGCACCACGGCAGGAGTCCTCGGGGGCTTCCCCATTTTTTGTCATGGAGGCGGACGAGTACGATACCGCCTTCTTCGACAAGCGCTCCAAGTTCGTGCATTACCACCCGCGCACTACGGTGCTGAACAATCTTGAGTTTGATCATGCCGACATCTTCCATGATCTTGCTGCTATCGAGACGCAATTCCATCATCTGGTGCGTACCGTGCCCGGCAATGGTCTGTTGGTCGTCAACGGGCGCGAAGACAGTCTTGATCGTGTGCTGAAGCGCGGCTGCTGGACGCCGGTGGAGCGATTTGGCAGCGAACCTGGCTGGCAGATTGGCGATGTTGCGCAGGATGGCAGCTTCGAAGTGCTGTTGAACGGTCAACTGCAAGGCCGTGTGCAATGGGAGTTGCTGGGTGAGCACAATCGGATGAACGCGTTGGCCGTGCTTGCGGCGGCACGCCACGTGGGCGTTCCGGTGGAGGTCGGCATTGCGGCATTGGGGGTGTTCCGCAACGTCAAGCGTCGTATGGAGGTGCGCGGCACGGTGAATGGCATTACCGTGTACGACGATTTTGCCCATCACCCTACCGCGATCGATACCACCGTTGCCGGTTTGCGTGCAAAGGTAGGCCGGGCACGTATTCTGGCGGTGCTGGAGCCGCGCTCCAATACTATGAAGCTTGGGGTGATGAAAGCTGCATTGCCCGGCAGCCTGCACGATGCGGATCATGTGTTCTGCTACGGTGCCAATCTGGGTTGGGATGCGGCCGAGGCATTGCGGCCATTGGGCGCTAAAGCAACCACATGCGATGACTTGGGCGCCTTGGTCGAAGCCATCGCGGCTGAAGCCAGACCGGGAGATCATGTGCTGGTGATGAGCAACGGTGGTTTCGGTGGCATTCATCAAAAATTGCTGGATCGGTTCGCTTGATCGCGTTTCTCAAAAATGACGCAAATCGCCTTGGCGTGATGCTGGGGATATCGCTATTGATGCATGCGGTTCTGCTGACGATCAAATTTGCGGCGCCTGAGCTGAAGCGCCTGCAAGACCATATGCCCGCGCTGGAGGTGGTGCTGGTCAACGCCAAGACCATTTCAGCGCCCACCAAGGCCGATGCCTTGGCGCAGGTTAACCTGGATCGTGGCGGCAACACCGATGCCGAGCGGCGCATGAAATCACCGCTGCCGGTACCGAAAAACAAGCCGCAGGAACTTTCTGCCAAGCTGGCGGCGGAGGCAAGACAGGCTTCAGAGCAAGCCGCTCCGACGCAGGGCAACGTTACGCAGAAACAAAAGCGAGTGAAAGAACTGGAAAAACAGGCGCGTGAGTTGATGACGCAAATCAAGCCTAGCCATCCGGTTGAAAGCCAGCCCAGCCAGCCAGCTGCTGCGACTATGCCGGAACATGGCCGGCAGGAAGCCGCACCCAAGACGCTGAATGCCGCTGACCTGGTTGCGCAAAGTCTGGATGCGGTACGACTGGAAGCCCAGATTTCCAAGGATTGGGATAGTTACCAGAAGCGCCCCAAGCGTAAGTTTATCGGCGCCCGGGTTAAGGAATACCGCTTTGCCGCTTATGTGGAGGCCTGGCGACAAAAAGTGGAAAAAGTCGGCACGCTGAACTATCCGGAAGAAGCCAAGACGCAAAAGCTGTACGGCAGTTTGCGCATGACAGTCAACATCAAGTCCGATGGCAGCATCGAGAGCATCGAATTGAATCAGAGTTCCGGTATCAAGGTGCTTGATGATGCGGCACGGCGCATCGTCGAGCTTGCTGCTCCTTATGCCGAATTCCCTGACGACGTACGCAAGGATACCGACATCATCAGTATTACGCGCACTTGGACCTTTACCCGTGAAGATACGCTCTCCGGTGGAGGAGAATAATGATGAGTTATTATGAGAGACACGTGTTTTTCTGCCTTAACCGCCGCGACGATGGTGAGGCCTGCTGCTGCGATCACGGTGCGGAAGGCATGTTCGAGTACGCCAAGAAGCAGGTGAAGAAGCTTGATCTGAACGGCAAGGGCAGGGTGCGCGTCAACCGTGCCGGCTGTTTTGACCGCTGCTCGGAAGGGCCGTTGCTGGTAGTTTACCCGGAGGCCGTGTGGTACACGTTCATCGACCAGGAAGATATCGACGAAATCATCCAGTCGCACCTGATCCGGGGCGAGGTCGTGGAGCGGCTGAAGGTCTAGAAATCGCTGAGCGCTGCGACGATGGCTTGCTGCAGGCGTTCGATATCCACCGGTCGTGGAGTGGTGGCCCGCTTTACTTCGCCCCAGATCGGATTGGGGAAATGGCGGTCATCGGCAAAACGCGGAATCACATGCCAGTGCACGTGCGGCGTCATGTTGCCCAGGCTGGCGAGATTGATCTTGTCCGGGTTCAGCACTTGACGCGCGGCGAATTCCACTGCGAACACCACTCCCATCAATTGTGAGCGCTCGCTATGGGCCAGGTCTGTCATTTCCCTGGTGTGGCGATTGAGAATGACGCGGCAGAAGCTGGGGTAATCCGTGTCTTCCACCAGTACCACGCGGCAGAGTTCGTTTTGCCAGAGCAGTTTGCCGCCAATTGCGTCGCACAGGTCGCAAGCCATTATGCAATCAAGTCCCAATCCGAATAAGGCATACGAACCATTTTAACGGAAATGTTTTGCGCGGGAATGGGCCTTGAAAAAAAGTATCCTTGAATCTCATCGCATTCCAATGCCTTCAGGTAGAGATATTGTGCTTTATTTTCTACACCTTCAGCGACCACTCTAATACCCAGCGCATGAGCCAGTTTGACAATGCCTCCCACCACGGCACGTGCATCTTCACTTTGCGCCAAATCCAGGATAAACGACCGGTCAATTTTGAGCTGATTTACGGTAAACCTGCGCAGGTAACTCAAACTTGAATACCCTGTGCCAAAATCATCGATCGAAAGCTTGATGCCAATTTCTTTCAGGCTTCGCATCAACTCAAGGGAGGCTGCCGCATGTTGCATGGCAACCGATTCGGTTATTTCCAACATGATCATTTCGGGCGGAACCTGGAACTCCCTGATGGTGTTTGTGATGTTTGCCAAGAAATCAGGCTGAATCAATTGGTACGCTGACAGGTTGATGGCTACGGGTACGGCCATCTCCATTCTCAACCATTCCGCCACTTGCTTGACGGCTGCGTTTATCACCCAGTTTCCCAATGGAATGATAAGCCCACAATGCTCGGCGACAGGGATAAACTCAACAGGGCTGATCATGCCTTTTACTGGGTGTTGCCAACGTAGAAGTGAATCGCCCCTAATGCAGTAGACACCTTTCAGCCTTAAACTAAGGCGTCAAATGGAGGTGTCATGAGCAGCAAACGTTACGCAGAAGAATTCAAGATTGAAGCGGTGAAGCAGGTC
>DAIDAS010000178.1 GCA_027310505.1 bacterium | reverse complement strand
CCCCATAGCCACGCAGCGCTTCCAGCATGGGCTGCGAAGGTGCGATGATCGCATCCATGGCATTGCATTGCCGCCGCGACAGGCTGCGGGCGACCGACTTGAGGAGGGGGCGTGGCAGGATGGGCAGGTAATGGTGCATGTAGTCTTCGAAGAAGGTGTGATAGGTTTCCACGCAAGGCACACCCAGCCGGCGGGACAGGCGCAAGCCGAGGTAGTGCGCGGCAAATGGCGTATGCACGTGAATGAGGTCGAAGTCGCCATGCAGCTGTCCGATGCAATATTCCAGCGCCTTGCCGTAGCGCATCAGGCGATCTTCCGGGTCGAACGGCAGGTAGCGTGACGGGATGCGGCTAATCCAGCTTTCATCCTCGCTGGGAGTAAAGTAATCCGGCGCTACCAGATGAACGTGATGCCCCATTTCGGCCAGCTGCCCGCGCAAGGTATGGATGGAGGTCGAGACCCCATTGATGCGGGGGAAATACACGTCGGACAAAAACAGGATTTTCACGCAACGCCTTTCGAAGGATAATCCTGCGCATCCTATCCACTACTTGTGACAGTTCGATGAACTGTCACATTCGCGGTAATATCGCGTTCATCAAGCAGTGGTAGACTCAGCGCATATTTGTGCCTATTGAATCCCAATGCCGACTTCGACGCCCCCCACACCCGTGACCGACCGCCAGCTCGATGCCATCGATGCCTACTGGCGCGCCTGCAATTACCTGGCTGCCGGTATGATCTACCTGCAGGACAACCCCTTGCTGAAAGAGCCGCTCAAGCCTGAACACATCAAGCACCGCCTGCTCGGGCACTGGGGGGCCAGCCCAGGATTGAGTTTCGTCTATACCCACCTCAACCGCCTGATCACCCAATACGACCAGAACGCGATTTTTCTCGCGGGGCCCGGCCATGGGGCTCCGGGCGTACTGGCACCAGCTTATCTGGAAGGCACTTACAGCGAAATCTACCCCAACAAGGGCGAGGATGAAGATGGCTTGCGCCAGTTCTTCAAAGAGTTCTCTTTCCCCGGCGGCATCGGCAGCCATTGCACGCCGGAAACGCCGGGCTCGATTCACGAAGGCGGCGAGCTGGGATACAGCATCTCCCATGCGTTTGGCGCAGCCTACGACAACCCTGACCTGCTGGTGACGGTGGTGGTGGGTGATGGCGAAGCGGAAACGGCGCCGCTGGCGACGTCATGGCATTCCAACAAGTTTCTCAATCCGATCCGGGACGGCGCGGTGCTGCCGATCCTGCACCTCAACGGTTACAAGATCAACAACCCCAGCATTCTCTCGCGCGTTTCGCACGAAGAGCTGGAACACCTGTTCCAGGGCTACGGCTGGACACCGTATTTCGTCGAGGGCAACGACCCTGCAGTCATGCACCGCAAGATGGCCGAGACATTGGAGCAGTGCCTCAATGACATCCATCGCATCCAGCAGCAAGCGCGCGGCACCGGAATACCGACCCGCCCGCGCTGGCCGATGATTGTGCTACGCTCGCCCAAGGGCTGGACCGGGCCGCAACAGGTGGATGGCCACAAGGTCGAAGGCTTCTGGCGCGCTCACCAGGTGCCGCTGGGCAATGTGCGGGAAAATCCGGAACACCTGCAACAACTCGAAAACTGGCTGCGCAGCTACCGCCCGCAGGACCTGTTCGATGCCGCGGGCAAGCTACGCCCTGAAATCAAGGCGCTGGCGCCCAAAGGCAACCGCCGCATGAGTGCCAACCCACATGCCAACGGCGGCCTGCTACGGCGTGCGCTACGCATGCCGGATTACCGCGATTATGCCGCCGCCCTGCCGGGTCCGGGCAAGATCATGGCGGAAAACACCCGCCCGCTGGGCAAGTTGCTACGCGACATCATGCGCGACAACCTGCATAACTTCCGCGTATTCAGCCCGGACGAAAACAGCTCCAACAAGCTGGATAACGTGTACGAAGTCAGCAAGAAAACCTGGCTGGCGGACGTTTTAACCGAGGATGCAGATGGCGGCGAGCTTTCCCCCGATGGCCGGGTCATGGAAATGCTGTCGGAACACACGCTGGAAGGCTGGCTTGAAGGCTACCTGCTGACCGGGCGCCACGGCTTCTTTTCCACCTACGAAGCCTTTGTGCATGTCATCGACTCCATGTTCAACCAGCATGCCAAGTGGCTCGCCATGTCGCGCGACATCCCGTGGCGTGCGGCGGTGTCGTCGCTCAACCTGCTGATCACATCCACCGTATGGCGGCAGGACCACAACGGCTTTACCCACCAGGATCCGGGGTTTCTCGATGTCGTGGTGAACAAAAGCCCCAAGGTAACGCGCATCTACCTGCCGCCTGACGTCAACACCCTGCTGGCCGTGGCCGACCATTGCCTGCAGAGCACGGATTACATCAACGTCATCGTTTGCGACAAGCAGAAGCATCTGCAATACCTGGACATGGATGCCGCCATCAAGCACTGCACCAAGGGCATCGATATCTGGGAATGGGCCAGCAACGACGATGGCGCCGAGCCGGACGTGGTGATGGCCAGCGCGGGCGATATCCCGACCAAGGAAGCATTGGCCGCCACCGTGCTGCTGCGCGAGCACTTCCCAACGCTGAAGATCCGCTTCGTCAACGTGGTCGACCTGTACAAGCTAACGCCTGACAGCGAACATCCGCACGGCCTGTCGGATCGCGACTTCGACAGCCTGTTCACGGTGGACAAACCGGTGATTTTCAACTTCCACGGCTACCCGTGGCTGATCCACCGCCTGGCTTACCGCCGCACCAACCACAAGAATTTCCACGTGCGCGGCTACAAGGAAAAAGGCAGCATCAACACCCCGCTGGAACTGGCGATCCAGAACGAGATCGACCGCTTCAGCCTAGCCATCGACGTCATCGACCGCATCCCGGCGCTCAAGGTGGCTGGCGCCCACGTCAAGGAGCGGCTGCGCGATCGTCAAATCGAATGCCGCAACTACGCCTATGAGCACGGGGTCGATTTGCCGGAAGCGGACGGCTGGACGTGGCCGTATTGAACATTCTCACCATCAATAGCGGCTCTTCCAGCCTCAAGGCCAGCCTGTTCAAGGCTGACGGGACGCGTCGCAACTTCCGCTACGAGCACATCGGCCACGGTTTTCCGCACGATCATGCCGAGGCCTTCGACGCCCTGCTGCGCGACTTGGGTGAAGATCGCCCCGCCGCGGTGGGCCACCGCTTCGTCCACGGCGGCTCGATCACCGATGCCGCACGGCCGGTCGACGCACAGGAACGCGCACGGCTCGAGAGCATCACCCACCTCGCCCCGTTGCACATGCCCGGCAACCTGTTGGGGGTGGATCTGTGCGTCAAGCACTTCGACGTGCCGCAAGTCGCCTGCTTCGACACCGCCTTTCATGCCTCCATGCCGGAGATCGCCTGGCGCCTGCCGATTCCAAGCGATCTCGGCTTTCGCCGCTACGGTTTTCACGGCATCAACTACGCCCATGTCGCGCGCAAACTGCCGGAACTGCTCGGGGAAACGGCAAGCGGCCGCGTGGTAGTCGCCCATCTCGGCAATGGTGCCAGCCTGTGCCTGATGCAACGCCTGAAATCCGTGGATACCAGCATGGGCTACACCCCCGCCGCCGGCATTCCCATGGGCGCCCGCAGCTGCGACCTCGACCCGGGTGTGATGCTGGAACTCGCCAAACGCTACGACGCTGAACAGCTCTCCGACCTGGTTTATCACCGCATGGGCCTGCTGGCGCTATCCGAAGGCGAAAGCAACGAAATGTCCGACCTGCTCGCGAGCAGGTCTCCCACCGCCCGCTTCGCCATCGAATACTATGCACGGCAAGTGCGCGCTGCCATCGGCAGCTATGCGGCCAAGGCCGGCGGCATCGACGCCCTGGTGTTTACCGCCGGCATCGGCGAGCATGCCGCCGCCGTGCGGTCGCAGGTCTGCGAACCGCTGGCCTTTCTTGGTTTCGCACTGGATGCGGAGGCCAATCGTACGCACGCCACGTGGCTGAGCACACCGGCTTCGAAACCGGTGCTCATGATCGCGGCGGACGAGGAAGACGAAATCGCACGCCTGACGGCGCTGTATCTCAAGTCCGCATAGCGTCTCTCAATAATGGGGGGGATAAAACCCATGAAGATGTATTGCCCGGGGAAACCCCTATTGACACACTGGTTTTTTACATGAAACCGGTCTAAAGTATCGCACTCAGTCATGCATTAAGGTCAAGAATAATAATTGAAACCTGCTGCTGAACTCAAAGTACATGACCTGATGACCCGCGTGGTGGAAACCGTCACCCCGGACATCTCGCTGGGTGACGCTGTGCGCCACATGGCGGACAGGTGCATCTCCAGCCTGGTCGTCGCAGAAGGTCGCAAGCCGATCGGCATCCTGACCGAGCATGATGTAGTACGGCTTCTGCTCAACGAGACCTCCTCCACGATTCCGATCATTGACGTCTGCAGCACCCCGATCCATACCATCACGGGGGAGCTCGAGTTTCGCACCGCGTATACTCGCTTGCGGCAATGGAATGTCCGCCACCTGGTGGTCGTAGACGAGTCTGGCGACCTGACAGGTCTGATAAGCGAAACGGATTTGCGCAGTCACCTGGGCATGAATGTCATACGTCGCCTCGGCAATCCGGATAAATTCATCGTCAGGGACATCCCCAGCGTCAATGTGACGGACAGCCCACACAGGGCGATCAAGCTGATGTCGGTCGAACACCTGGAATTCGTCATGGTGCTCGACAATCAGCATCCCGTCGGCATCATCACCGAGCGCGATTTGCCACGCCTGCTGGCCCAAGCCGCCGATCTCGACACACTGCCACTGACTGAAGTGATGAACACTGAGCTGGTGCTACTCCAGCAGGATCAGTCCCTCACGGAAGCCGTGAACCTGATGAGCAGCCATCGTATACGCCACCTGCCGGTTGTCGACCGGAACGGCGCCATGCTGGGCGTTTTGAGCCAGCACCGGCTGCTGGAACTGCTGGGGCTTGAACTGCTGGAAGATACGCTGATTGAAGAAGAAGCGTTACGCGAATCAAATGCGGATATGGAAACCAGGCTGGAAATGGCCCTGGAGGTCGGGCGCCTGGGACACTGGGAATACGATCATTCCACTGGCGTACTCAGCTGGAGCGAGCCCCTGTTGGCAGTACTCGGCTATGCAAAGGGGCCTCCGACCCTTGAGGCATGGCTGGAACACATCCACCCGGACGACCTGGCCGACACCCGGAACAAAGTCCAAGCGGGCATGATCTCTGGAGAATTGCATGCCATACATCGCATTCGGCGCGGGGATGGCAGCTATGCCTGGCTTGAAACCCGTGGACGCGTCATTCGCCGTGACGCCGAAGGCAAGCCGCTGTTTTCGCTCGGCACGGCCATCGACATTACCGAGCACCAGCATGCGTTGGAGGCGCTGGAACACGAGCGCAGCTTTCTCAACACCCTGATCCAGACGCTGCCTGATATGGTCTGGCTGAAGGATCCACAAGGCATCTACCTGACTTGCAACCCCCGTTTCGAGAAACTCTTCGGAACGACCGCCGCGAACATCATTGGCAAGACCGATTACGACTTTTTCGACAAGAGCCAGGCAGATTTTCTCCGCGCACACGATCTGACCGTGCTGACATCCGCCCATCCACTAATCAACGAAAAAGAAGTGACTTTCATCGATGACGGGCATGTCGAACAACTGGAAACCATCAAAACCCCCATGCGGGATGGCCAGGGCAACCTCGTCGGAGTGCTGGGCATCGGGCGTGACGTCTCGCACCTGCGCCAGATGGAAAAACAATATCGCCAGCTGTTCGCCCACAACCCCGCTCCCATGCTGATTTACGAGCAGGCGACCTTGGCAATGATGGCCGTCAACGATGCATTCCTGGCATCCTATGGGTACGATACGGAGGACATTCCCAGCCTGCACCTGCCAGACCTGTATCCGGATCAGGAGAAACTGGCCATTACCGAACTGGCCAGCCACCTGCGAGGCTATACCTACGTGGGCGAGTGGCACCATCTGCGCAAGGATGGCTCGCCGATCGACATCATTGCCCGCTCCCATGACATTACGTATGCCGGTCGCGCCTGCCGCGTCGCGGTTATTACGGACATCACCGAGCTAAAGCGTACGGAATCCCTGATCAAGGAACGGGAACTCAGTTTTCGCGCCCTGACCGAACAGGTGCCCGCCATCATCTATCGCGCCGCAATCGATGCGCCAAGCAGCACGCTCTATATCAGCCCGCGGATATCGATCCTGGGCTACACTCCGGAAGAATGGATCAGCCATCCCAGCCTCTGGGAACAATTACTCCACCCGGAAGACCATGACCGCGTATTGCGCGAAGTGGAAGAATCCCAGGCGAGCGGCAAGGCATTGGCGATCGAATATCGCCTGCAAACCCGGAACGGCGACTGGAAGGTGATTCGCGACGAGGCGACCGTGGTCCACAATGAGCAAGGACACGCTCTGTACCTGCAAGGGATCATGCTCGACATCACCGAACGCGTCGAGGCCGAGGCCAGGATTCATCAACTGGCCTATTACGACGCCCTTACCGGCCTACCCAATCGCACCATGCTGATGGATCGCCTGGGGCAATTACTGCCCGTGGCCCTCCGCGAACACAAATACTGTGCGCTGGTGTTTTTTGATATCGACCGGTTCAAGAGCCTCAACGATGCACGTGGCCGCAGACGCGGCGATGCCATGCTGAAACTGGTGGGCGAACGGTTGGCCGGGTTGCTGCGCGAAGGCGACACGCTATCCATGTTCGGCGGCAACCAGTTCGCCATCCTGCTTCAAGGGCAGGATCATAATATGCAGGAATCGAGCCACCACACCATGGTCGTCGCCGGGAAAATCCATGCATCCCTCCAGCAGCCCTTCCTGCTGGAAGGCGACGAAATCATCATTTCTGCTTCCATCGGCATCACCATGTTGCCGGAAAGCAGCGACGACCATCCCGATGACGTCGTCCGCCGGGCCGAGATCGCGCTGCACCGCGCCAAGTCGGCAGGCGGCAACCAGACGGCTTTCTTTGAATCCGGGATGAGCCAATCGGTCGAACATTACTTCCAGATCGAGCGTGAGTTGAGACTCGCCATTCCGGCGGGAGAACTGCGCCTCTACCTCCAACCCCAAGTGAATAGCTCCGGCGAAATGGTCAGTGCCGAGGCGCTGGTGCGCTGGCAGCATCCCGAACACGGACTGCTGCCCCCCGACATCTTCATTCCGGTGGCAGAAGAAACCGACTTGATCGTCGAACTGGACAACTGGGTTTTCAGGGAAGTATGCAGCTTGTCGGCAAAGCAGAAAGTGGCCTGCAAGGCAATCCGGCTAGCCGTTAATATCAGTCCGCGCCATTTTCGCAAACCAGATTTTGCACAATGGGTCAGGGAAGTTGTTGCCGAGACCGGTGCGGATCCCACCCATTTGACGCTGGAAGTGACCGAAGGCCTGGCCATCGACAACTTGACCGACGTAATCACCAAAATGACCCAGTTATCCATGCTGGGCATCCATTTCTCGATCGATGATTTCGGTACCGGCTACTCCTCGCTGGCGTACCTGAAACGGTTGCCCATTCATGAACTGAAGATCGACAAAAGCTTCATTCAAGACCTGACTTCCGACCCAGATGCTGCCGCACTGGTAGAAACCATCCTCGCTGTCGCCAAGAATCTGCACCTTGAAGTGGTAGCTGAAGGTGTCGAAACCGCCGAGCAGGCCGAATTTCTTAACAGTCGCTCCAAAGTGATCCATCAAGACTACCTGTTCGGCAAGCCGGAACCTGCAGAGGTCATCGCGGCACGCTGTACGGAGAGGCATGATCAACCTCGCACCCAGCATTGATGTTACCAGGAACACTCAGCTGCGAAGCACAAGCAAATTCAAGGATACGGATGTCTTATTATGTTATGATGGGCTGTGATTTCCGAAACAGATTCTCGCCGGGATGCCTGTTCGCCAGCCACCATGAGGAAGTGAAATGTTCGACGCCCACCAGATTCAGCAAGCATTTTTAGCCAGCCTGCACAATCACCAAAGGGATGACATCCCTTATCCGCACTGGTCCCTGACCGGCTGCCTGCCGGCCGAGGTGGCTGATGCGCTGACGTCATTGCCATTCAAGCCGGCCGAGATCGAAGACACCAAGGGGCGACGCGAAACCAACAACGACACACGTATCCATTTCGGCGAACAGAACCGCACACGGCATCCGGTAATGGAAGCCATTGCCGAGGCGCTTCAGGATCGGGCAACCATCGATGCCCTGAAAGCACTGACCGGCGCCCCTATCGACGGCACCTCGCTACGGGTCGAATACTGTCAGGATACCGGCAACTTCTGGCTTGAGCCGCACACCGACATCGGCGTCAAGAAATTCACCATGCTGATCTACCTCAACCGCGAGCCTGAAGCCGTGGATTGGGGCACGGATATCTACTCAGACAAGAACACCTATTTTGGACGCGCACCCGCAGGGTTCAACACCGGCCTGATATTCGTGCCGGGCAACGATACCTGGCATGGCTTCAGGGTGCGCCCGTTGACAGGGGTACGCAAAACCATCATTGTGAATTATGTCAGCCCCGAGTGGCGCAACCGTCAGGAACTGTGCTTTCCCGAGCAGCCGGTTGGCGATGCGAGCGCGGCAACTACATATACGCCTCTGTCGCATAGCGCCGGATCATACGATGAGTATTGAACACCGCGGCATTCTTGCCGATAGCTCCTTTCATCACCGCAATCCAGCCAGCCCGGTCACCGTAATATAGCGGCAGGACTTTGTTTTCCAGCTTGCTGTAAAAATCCTGCTGATCATCGGCTTCACAACAGATTTCCGCAGTGCCAACCGCCCAGCCGGTCACCCCTTCGACACAGCCTTCCAGCCACCATCCATCCAGCACACTCAAACTGGGAACGCCGTTGAAAGCGGCTTTCATGCCGCTGGTGCCGGACGCCTCCAACGGCCTGAGTGGCGTGTTGAGCCATACATCTACGCCAGAAACCAGGTCCAGCGCCATCAGCATGTCGTAGCCCGGCAGAAAGACCACCGGCAAGTCGTCCGCCAATTCGCGTATATGCAGATGCAACTGCTCGATCAGATGTTTGCCGCCTTCATCGTTAGGGTGCGCCTTGCCAGCCATGATCAACTGAAACGGGCGCTGCTTGGCAATGGCGCGCAGGCGCTCGAGATCGGAGAAAATCAGATCGGGACGCTTGTAGGCAGTCATGCGACGGGCAAAACCGAAAATCGGCTGCGATGGATCCAACGCCCTGCCGGTCATCTCTTTGACCCGGTCGAGCAGACGCTGCTTGGCATTGGCATGCGCATCCCAGATCGCCTGGTCGGGCACCTGTTCGATGCGTACCAGTTGCTCCGGCTCATGGCGCCAACCCGGCATGCGGTTATCGTAGAGCGTAGCGAAGAACTCGCTGGTCCAGGTGTGCGGATGCACCCCGTTGGTGATGGCATGCATCTCATAGCCCGGGAACATACGCTGCGACACCTCGGCATGGCTTTTGGCGACGCCATTGACGTAATCCGACAGGTTGAGCGCAAGCCGGGTCATGTTGAGTCGGTCTTCGCCAGCCAGCTTGCGCACCTCTGACATATCCATGAAATCGCCATCGGCAACGCGTTCGACCATGGCATAGTCGAACTGGTCCTGCCCGGCTTCGACCGGCGTGTGTGTCGTGAAAATGCACAGAGAGCGCACCGCTGGCGCATCGTAGGGCGATTCGCCAGGGCGCAGATCACGCTGTGGGTACTTGTGCCGATTCAGCAGTTCCATTGCCAGCAGCGCCGAATGGCCCTCGTTCAGGTGATGCTTGCGTATCTGGAAACCGAGCGCACGCAGCATGCGAATCCCGCCGACCCCCAGCACGATTTCCTGCTTGAGCCGATAGGCGGAATCCTTGCCATAAAGAAAGTGCGTGATCTCGCGATCTTCGACATTGTTTTCCGGCAGGTCGGTATCCAGTAGCAGGACGGGGATGCAATCACCGGCAAGCCCCTCGATACGATAAACCCAGGCGCCCACCCAGACCCTGCGCCGTTCGATCTGTACCGCCACCTTGGCGGCTGCAGGCGATGCGTGGACGGCAGGATCCCACATCTGGGGCAGTTCGATCTGCCGCCCCAGACTGTCGATTTTTTGCAGGAAATATCCGGCACGGCTGGCCAGCGTCACCCCGACCATCGGCAGCGCGAGGTCGGCTGCGGATCGTAGCGTATCGCCCGCCAGAACTCCCAAGCCGCCGGCGTAGGTAGGAATATCGTGCGCCAGCGCGATCTCCATGGAAAAATAGGCGATGCGTTGGGCGCCGGTGAACTCTTGCAGCATATCAACCCCACAAAGAAGAATGGCAACGACCGATGGTGTCGTCGCGGCAAGTCACACGTTCAATATGACAGCCTGATACGCAGGAAGCAAGCCCGTTATTTGTTGAACAGCACCAGCCCCCAGACTGCCGCCAGATTGATCAGGCTCAACATCACCGCAGCGCTGCCGATGTCTTTGGCGCGCTTGGCAAGTCTGTGATTTTCAAGGGAAATCCGGTCTACGGTTGCCTCGACTGCCGAATTGAGCAGTTCCACGATCAGCACCAGAAATACGCTGCCTACCATCAAGGCGCGCCCGATGCCATTTTTTTCCAGCACGAATGCCAGTGGCAGCAACACGATAGCCATTAACACTTCCTGTCGGAAAGCGTCCTCGTTCTGGAAGGCCGCCGTGAGGCCGGCAAGGGAGTAGCCGAACGCGTTGATCAGCCGGCGCACGCCGGTTTTGCCTTTGAAAGGACTTTCCATGCAGTCGATCCTTTTTGAGTTCTTGATTTTAGACTCGGTGGGAAGTATAGCAAGCGAGGTCTGAAGCGGCCGATCAAAAAATGGTGAAAGAACCCCAGGCTATCAGCGCGCCGATAGCCGCACCCGCCAGCACATCGCTCGGATAATGCAGACCAAGCACCACTCTCGATGCGGCCACCATCAAGGTAAACGGCACCAGCAGCCATGACAACGCGGGGAAATAGGTCAGCGCCACGGCGCTGAACGCCACCGCATGCAGGGTGTGGCCGGAAGGGAAACTGAAGCGGTCCAAGGGTGCAATCCCGATGGCAATGGCCTGATTGACCTCGAACGGTCTCGGTCGCAGGGTCTTGCCCTTGATGGCCTTGTAGAGCAGGGTGCCGCTCGCACCGGCTATTGCCATGTGCAGCACTGGCATCCAGCCATCTTCCGGCTGCGCCAGCAATATCCCCAGCATCACCGCATACCAGAACAGTCCGTCGCCCAACCGGCTGACCAGGCGAAAAATCCGACGCACAAACAAATGCCTGCTGGTACGATTGAGACATAGGCAGAGATCGGTATCCAGATCGTGCATGCGATGCAAGTAGCCATACATTCTATTTTGCATGACATGCTCCTGCTGACGCCGCCTGCATGAGCGCCGGATCTGCAGGCATGGCGTCGCGCAGATAATTCTCGAACCGGTCGCACACGGCATCCCAAGCATGCTCGCCCACCGAGTGCCGCGCGGCAGAACCAAACCGCCTAACCAGCGCGGGTTCGGCAGCCAACGCCAGCGCTTCGCGGATAAAGGCCTGCTGATCGCCCAGAGGCGCCAGCAAGCCATTTTCGCCATGCGCGATATGCATCGCAGCAGCAGCATAGTCAAAAGCCACGACCGCAAGCCCGCTCGCCATCGCCTCCGGAACCACGTTGCCGTAGGTCTCGGTCAGACTGGGGAACAGGAACAGGTCGGCAGAGGCGTAGTGCGCTGCCAGTTCTTCGCCCACCCTGGCACCACAGAACACCTGCTCGGGGTAACGGCGCCGCATTTTTTGCAGCTCGGGGCCATCGCCCACCCACACCATGCGCGCACGGGGACTGCGCTGCGCAATGGACTCGAAGGCGGCAAGTGCCGTGCGCAAATTCTTCTCCGGCGCCAACCTGCCCACATAAAGCACCACCATATCGTCTTCGCCAGCCCCCCATGCAGCCCGTAGCTCCGGGTTGCGGCGCGCCGGATCGAACAAGCGCGTATCCACACCGCGCCCCAGCAGTACCACGTTGCGATAGCCTTCATCCAGCAGCGTGCGGCAGATATCGGCATTAGGCGCCATGGTGCAGGCAGAGCGGTTGTGAAAGGTTCTCAGGTGACGCGTTACCAGACCGCGCAACACCCCCAGGCGATAATGCGTGCAATACCGATGGAAGTTGGTGTGAAAAGTGGTAGTCACGGGAATCTTCAGGTGGCGAGCCACCTGCAACGCCGCCCAACCCAGCGGCCCCTCGGTCGCGATGTGCACAATGTCCGGACGCTGCTGCTGCCAGTGCCGGCGCAAGGTCATCACCACCGGCAGGCCAAAGCGCAACCCGGCATATCCGGGAATCGGCAACCCCGGCACCAACAGCTCTCCCGGATCTGTTACGTCATCGCCACCCTGGCGTGGCCGGACTAGGGTGACGCGCCAACCACGCGCATGCAACCCATCCGCCAGCCGGGATAACGTCATCGCCACACCGTTGATCTCCGGCGGCCAAGTCTCCGTCACCAGCGCCAGTCCAGGCGACAGGTGCGCCGCCGAGCCCACCGAAAAAGGCTGAATGTTTCCCATGACGCTAGCATCCCATGTGAATGTGAATGTTTCATGACGAGTGGTTACATGCAGACAGGCCGCGCCAAGTCCGCTACAGAGCTGCTGGCTTCCGATAAAATCCAATGCCATTGCATTGAAAATTACCTGTCGAATATGACCAACATGAATCCTGCCGACCTGGAACGCCTGACGACCTTTGCCATGCCTTATGGCAAATACAAAGGTCGCGTCATTGCCGACTTGCCAGGGAACTACCTCAACTGGTTTGCGCGCGAAGGTTTCCCGGCTGGCGAGTTGGGTAGGTTACTGGCGCTGATGCAGAAGATTGATCACAACGGGTTGTCCCATCTGCTTAAACCATTAAGGCAACAACCATCAACATGGCGATGAACATCGTTTGATTTTTGCGCCGATGCCCCGACTCAATCCACGTCAGGCGCATGTCACAATTTTGTAGTGCTCGGCGGTTATGGTGGCGATCAGTTTGACCTTCCAATTTTGATCGCCATTAGTATGAAAAATTTATTCCGCTCCCTGCGATATCGTAATTTCAGGTTGTTCTTTTTTGGCCAGGGAACATCGCTGATAGGCACATGGATACAACAAGCGGCAATGAGCTGGTTGGTATACAGGCTCACTGGGTCGACTTTGCTGCTAGGCGTTACTGCTTTTGCAGGTCAAATCCCTATCTTGCTGCTGGCGCCCTTTGCGGGCGTATGGTCGGATCGTTTCGACCGCAGGAAACTCTGGATGTGGACGCAGGCTCTTGCCTTGCTGCAGGCTTTGTTTTTGGCTGGGATGTCATTCAGCAATGCGGTCGAGACTTGGCATATCGTAACAATGGCAATACTGTTAGGTGTCATTACAGCATTTGAGACCCCCATTCGTCAGTCCATGATGACGCATATGGTGGATGACCAAAAAGACCTGCCCAATGCAATCGCCTTAAATTCGTTTACGGTCAATGTCGCAAGACTTCTTGGCCCTGCCATTGCTGGCATAGTCATTAATCTGGTAGGCGAAGCCACGTGTTTCTTATTGAACGGCTTATCGTACCTGGTCGTGATCTTTGCACTGCTGAAAATGAGAACCTCGCCGGAAATCACATCCAAGCATTCAGGCGCAGGTGATTTGAAAGAGGGGCTGGCTTATGCGTTAAGGGTGCCGGAAATACGTACCTCATTGTTATTTCTAGGAGTTGTGAGTTTTTTGGCAACGCCATACGTTGTGCTGCTTCCAGTGTATGCAAAAGAAGTGTTTCACGGAGATGCGCAGACGTTGGGTTTGTTGATGAGTTCGGCAGGGCTGGGCGCAATTTTTGGGACAATCTTTCTGGCATCTCGCAAGAATGTGGCAAAGCTAAGGAACATCACCATTTTTGCCGGCACTACTGCGGGGGTCGCCCTGATGGGATTCTCTTATTCAACGGTATTATGGTTATCTGTAATGCTGATGGTGCTGGCCGGATTTGGCGTCGTCGTGACCGCGGCATCGACCAATATGTCTTTGCAGTCAATTGTTGAAGGACGTTTCCGCGGAAGGGTAATGTCCTTGTACACCATCGCTTATCTTGGCATATCCCCCCTTGGCGGACTGGTAGCTGGGGTGCTGGCCGATCATATTGGCACTCCCGGCACGCTTTTCATTGGCGGATTGATATGCACACTATGCGGAGCTATATTCACGAGCCTGCAACTGCGTAACCCATCGGTCTATTTACGGGCAGCAAAAATTGGTTTCCTACCAAGAGCGAAACCCCAGAGCATCTGACAAACGAGGCAGGAGCAGCAAAAGATAAAAAAACCCGCCGAGGCGGGTTTTTGGTCTGGGTTGTGACTTAAATCAGCGAGCGTCACGATTGCGCTTACGTACATCGTGCTCACGCCTCTCACTGTCCTGGTGCAGATCAGCGCGGTCATGGTTTAAGTCGCGTCGTTCCTTGTTGATCTCTTGTTGCTCATGCTCACGGCGCTTCTCAAAGCGTTGTGCGTCTTTCACATCCCCTTCCTTGATCTCCCGGTTCTCTTTGGCTTGATCAAGATTGCGATCACGACGCTCCTGATTCAGTTCGCGGGTGTCCTTGCGAACGTCCTGCTTGTCCTTGGCAATATCACGGTTATCGGTACGGACTTGGGCATTGTCCTGGCGGATTTGACCAGATGAATCGTTATCGGCAAATGCGGCAGTAGACGTAATGGAAGCAACAGCAAGAAGCACGGCAAGGTAAGTCTTTTTCATGGCAATCCTCCAGTAAGATTTATTCAACGTTCCGTAACCCAATCGCGGGCTACCGTGGAAGCCACAATAAACAACCGACCTTTCTTGAGCCTTTCACCAAACTGTCGTGAAACTTACACCCCAACAATCATGTCCATCCGCCACGGCAAATTTGCTCTATCCATTGAAAAGGCATAGAGTTTTGCCACGATGACGGCGTGGATGGCGGCCTCGAACATAGGAACAGGTGTGCGGAATGGCAAAAAAATTCCCATTGCTTCCCAAGCACCCCGAGCGGATTTGCTGGGGGTGCGACAAATACTGCTCGGTTGATTCACTGAAATGCGGGAACGGGTCTGACCGCACACAACATCCAGTTGAGCTGCTTGGAGATGACTGGTTCGAACATGGCGACTGGGGGATCGAACCACCGCCCAAGCCGACAAAGACAACAGGCGACTAACCCCGTCTATCAGGCCAACGACCGAATCAGAACCTGGGCAAATCCTGCAGCGTCATACCAGGGGTTTCTGGCCCATCGATCACGACACCCTCAACACCTTCAGGGTAGGCAATCACCTTGAGTTTAGGCCCTGGGACAGGATGTCCTCCCATCTGGAAAATCGTGAAAACGTCATCGCCCGCCATGATGGCATTGACCACATCAATCACTTCGACAACCTTAAGCGCCGCCATCCATTCAGCTCCCTTGGTAATGACGGCCCCCATTTTTGCCTGAACAACACGGCCATTGGTTTCATCGAGTTTAATCTCTGTGACAGCAAAAACAGACATGCGCGGCTCCATTAGAAGATGGCGAATCATACTACTTGTTTCAAGGTCGAACGGCTGAAAACGGCCATCAACGGACTGTTGCTGACGTCTAGCTTGCCATGTAAGCATTAATTACTAAAGAGTGGCAATGATTATCCAAGCCCCACGTCAAGGTTTAACCCTACGATTTAAATGACATCATTGTGTTGCATGGAGCCATGATTGATGTTGACTGGCTGTACGTTTGTACAGTAGTGTATTGCCTATGGGAAACGACATCGATTACCTCGCACAACTGCAGGACTACTATGCAGAACACCGCACCCTGCCTTCCTATGCATTAATCGCGCAGCTACTGGGTTTCAAATCCAAAAATGCGGTTACTACCCTTGTTGCAAAACTGAAGCTTCAGGGGTTCCTGGATTCGGCTCCTGACAAACGCTTGAAACCAGGGGCGCGCTTTTTCGAACGCCCGATTGCAGAGAGTTCAGTTCGCGCCGGACTCCCATCTGCCGTCGCCGATAACAAGCACGACACCATCAGCATCGACGAGTATTTGGTAGAGCGTCCATCGAAAACAATGCTGATCACTGTAAAAGGCGACTCGATGATCGATGCCGGCATCCTGCCAGACGATGTGGTCATCGTGGAGAAACGTCAACTCGCCAACGTCGGCGACTTGGTGGTCGCCATTGTCGATAACGAATTTACGCTGAAAACGCTGGGCAAGGAAAAAGGTGAGTTCGTTCTTTACCCTGCCAATCAGGCCTACCCGACCATACGCCCCAAGGGTCAGCTTGAAATCTTTGGTGTCGTGGTTGGGCAGTTCCGGAAATATTAGGCAGCCTCGGGCCAGAACAAATGGCCACTTTGAATCAAAAGCAGGCAGAGTCCCTTTAAGAGAAATTTAATCTCGCCATCCTGGCTCGCAGGGAAGCCGCAGGTATAAAGATCGTTGGAAATGGATGTTCCATGCGATCAAACATTAGTCAGTTGCCAGATATTAGGCCATTTAAAACTGGTACTTGGTGGAGAAGAGGAGGATCGAACTCCCGACCTTCGCATTGCGAACGCGACGCTCTCCCAACTGAGCTACTTCCCCGCTGTCCGTTGCAGACTGAGGTGAATTATACTGCAAATAATTTTTTCATCATCTCATCCAACGGCATGAATAACTTATTGAAAAATATGACCTGGCTGCTGATTGCGGTGATCGGCGCAGCAGGCGTGGGCGGCATTGCGCTGAACCGTGGCGAGCAGATCAACGCGTTGTGGTTTATTGCGGCGGCAGTGTGCGTGTACGCAATCAGTTATCGCTTCTATGCGGCGTGGATCGCTGCAAAGGTGCTGGTGCTGGACGAAACCCGCGCAACGCCAGCCGAGCGCTTCGACAACGGGCGCGACTTTATCCCGACCAACAAGTGGATCGTCTTCGGCCATCACTTTGCAGCGATTGCCGGTCCCGGGCCGCTGGTCGGCCCCACACTGGCGGCGCAGTTCGGCTACCTGCCGGGAACCCTGTGGATACTGGTGGGCGCCGTACTGGGCGGCTGCGTGCAGGACATGGTCACGTTGTTCTTTTCCATGCGGCGAGACGGGCGTAGCCTGGGGCAGATGGCACGCGACGAGTTGGGGCCGATAGGCGGCGCAGCGGCACTCATCGGCACGCTGGCGATCATGATCATCCTGATTGCCGTGTTGGGGCTGGTGGTAGTCAATGCCATGAAACACAGCCCGTGGGCAACCTCTACCGTAGCCGCCACCATCCCCATCGCCATGATCGTTGGCCTGTACATGCGCAGCATCCGCCCCGGCCGCGTGCTGGAAGCTTCTGCACTTGGGTTCATGCTGCTATTGCTGGCGGTAGTAGCCGGAGGCTGGGTTGATCACAGTGCAGCCCTACGCGGGCTGTTCGACCACGAAGGCTTGCCGCTGGCGTGGATGGTGATCGCCTACGGTTTCGCCGCGGCTATTCTGCCAGTGTGGCTGCTGCTGGCGCCGCGAGACTATCTTTCCACGTTCATGAAACTGGGCACGATCATATTGCTCGCCATTGCCATCGTGCTGCTGCAACCCATGATCAAAATGCCGGCACTGACGCAATTCATTGACGGCACCGGGCCGATTTTCGGCGGCAAGCTCTTCCCGTTCGTGTTCATCACCATCGCCTGCGGGGCGATTTCCGGCTTTCATGCATTGATTGCGTCCGGCACCACCCCGAAACTGCTGTCCAACGAACGCGACATTCGCATGGTTGGCTATGGCGGCATGGCGCTGGAATCGTTCGTTGCCATCATGGCGCTCATCGCCGCCTCGGTGCTTGAGCCGGGTGTATATTTCGCCATCAACAGCCCGGCCGGCGTGGTGGGCAAAGAAGCGGTGGATGCCGTCGCAAAAATTTCCGCCTGGGGATTCCCGGTCACGGTAGAGCAGATGCAGCTACTCGCCAGCCAGATGGGGGAAGCCACGCTGTTTGCTCGTACTGGCGGCGCGCCCTCGCTGGCGGTTGGCATGGCCAGCATTTTCGGCAGCGCCTTTGGCGAAGGCATGCTGGCGTTGTGGTACCACTTCGCCATCATGTTCGAGGCGATTTTCATCCTTACCACGCTGGATGCCGGGACGCGCGTCGGGCGCTTCATGCTGCAGGACATGCTGGGCAATCTCTGGCCCAGGCTGGGTGAAACCTCATGGACACCCTCCGTGATCCTGACCAGCGGGCTGGTGGTCGGTGCCTGGGGCTACTTTCTGTACATCGGAGTCATCGACCCCAACGGTGGAGTGAACCTGCTGTGGCCGCTGTTCGGCATCGCCAACCAGATGCTGGCGGCGATCGCGCTATGTGTGGGCACTGGCATCCTGATCAAATCCGGCAAACTCAAACAGGCATGGATTACCGGCATCCCGCTGACCTGGCTGGTGCTGGTGACGAGCACCGCAGCATGGGAAAAGATTTTCAGCGAAGACAAGCGCGTGGGCTTCTTCGCCGCCGCCAACGACATGGCGGTCAAGCTGGCAGCCGGCGCGCTACCGCCAGAAAAAGCTGCCATCGCCCCACAACTGATTTTCAACCAACACCTGGATGCCTGGCTGACGATATTTTTCGTCGCCACGCTCTGGGTCATCGTGTTCGACATGCTACGCGTTTCAGCCCGCCATCTGACAGGCAAGCCCGTGCCGCCGGTTTCAGAATCGCCGCACATCCCCAGTCGACTGGTGGAAGAATATGCGCGTGACTAGCCAGTTGCACGGCAATTCGTTCTGATGCAGTTTCTCAAGGCCCTGGCAGCCCAGGTACTGGGCATAGGCATAGTCGTCGTGCTGACCCGGATGATTCCCGTGCCATTTGCCGCCGCGGTTGCACTTCAGGGGGTCACTGCAGCAGCAGGATCCAGGCTACTGCACCAGCAGAAGTGGTGGGCGCTGATACACCTGTTGTTTCTACCGGCCGCCATCGCCCTGCTGGCGTTGCACCTGCCCCCCTGGCTTTACTTGCTGGCGGCGTTGTTGCTGGCGCTCGTATTCTGGGGAACAGTCAAAGGCGATGTGCCGCTGTTCCTGTCATCGTCTGACGCCACCGAGGCACTGAAAGAAATCATCGACCGGGAACATGCCGGCATGTTGATCGACCTCGGCGCCGGGATCGGCTCAGTCGCGTTGCCGGTGGCACAACACCGCCCCGGCATGACCGTCGAGGCTTGGGAACGCGCCCCGATTCCGTGGATGATCACCGCCTGGCGCTCCCGCAGGCTAAACAATGTAGTCGTCATGCGCAGAAGTTTCTGGGAATGCGATCTTTCCCCTTACGACGTGGTATTCGCCTTCCTCTCCCCTGCCGCCATGCGGCAACTGGGCGAAAAAGTGCGACACGAGATGCATGCTGGCAGCCTGTTCGTTTCATCCTCGTTCCCGGTACCGGGATGGGAACCGGAAACCATTGCGCAACTCAAAGACAGCATGGCCACAAAACTTTATTGCTACCGGATTCAGGATGAACACCGTTAAACGAGCGCTAAAACGTCTGTGGTGCACGATACGCCGCCTGAGCGGCGATGATGCCTACGAGCGCTATGTGGCACACCATGCCGCGCATCATCCCGATGCACCACCACTGTCGCGGGAAACATTTTTCAAACAGTGGCAGGATGACAAATGGAAGGGCGTCAAGCGCTGCTGCTGAACAAAAAAAACGCCTTGAGGTTTCCCAAGGCGTTTTTTGAACCGACGAACCGGTTGGTTTAGCGTTGCAGTGCGGCAGCCTCGCGGGCCAGCTTGGTGATCTGTGCCCAGTCACCACGAGCCATCACATCTGCCGGGGTCAGCCAGGAACCACCGACTACGACCACGTTGGGCAGCGCCAGAAGTTGCGGGGCGTTCTCCAGCGACACACCACCGGTCGGGCAGAACTTGATGTCGGCAAACGGGCCTGCCCAGGCCTTGAGCAGGTTCGGGCCGCCAGCCTGCATGGCCGGGAAGAACTTGAGTTCGGTATAGCCGTCTTCCTGCGCCATCATAATTTCGCTGCCAGTCGCCACGCCGGGCAGCAGAGGCAGATCGAGGTCACGGCAGGCGTTGCCGACCGCGCTGGTGTAGCCCGGGCTCACACCGAAGCGCGCGCCGGCAGCCTTGGCAGCCTTGGCATCAGCAGCGCTGCGGATGGTGCCGGCACCGACAATGGCTTCCGGCACTTCGTTGGCAATGGCACGCATGCAGTCCAGCGCCACGGAGGTGCGCAGCGTGATTTCCAGCATGCGGATACCGCCAGCCACCAAGGCCTTGGCCATCGGCACGGCGTGTGCCACGTCATTGAGCACGATCACCGGGATCACCGATGCATCCTGCATGACCTGCAGCGAGGTCAGTTTTTCCATTACGGCTGCCATGTAAATGCCCCTTCTTCAGCAGTGGCTGCGTTATGTCGCATCCCATCGAACAATTCACGCCCGAAACCGGTCGAGTTGGCTTCGCGCAACTCTTGCGGCATGCGGCTCGGCTCGCGTGCCGTCCATTCGGCGGGGTCGATCAGCACGTTCAATTCACCGGTGATTGCGTCCAGGCGAATGACGTCGCCATCGCGCACCTTGGCCAGCGGGCCGCCCGCAACCGCTTCAGGGGAAACGTGAATGGCGGCAGGCACCTTGCCGGAAGCGCCGCTCATGCGGCCATCGGTGACCAGGGCCACATCAAATCCCTTGTTCTGCAACGCCTTGAGCGGCGGCGTCATCTTGTGAAGCTCCGGCATGCCGTTGGCCTTGGGGCCTTGCCAGCGCACCACACACACCACGTCGCGATCCAATTCGCCGGCAGCGAACGCAGCCAACAGGCCTTCTTGCGAATCGAACACACGGGCGGGTGCTTCAATCACGTGCAAATCTTCCGGCACGGCGGAAATCTTGATCACGCTACGTCCAAGGTTGCCGCGCAACACCTTGATGCCGCCGTTGGGGCTGAAC
>DAIDAS010000159.1 GCA_027310505.1 bacterium | reverse complement strand
GTGCAGGCAACGCACACCCGGCCACCACATCCGCGCATGGCACCTGCAGCACCTGTCGCCGGGGCGCTTTTGACGCACCCCAATACAGCAGCGCGGCGCCCACCAGCAACAGCATCACGCCTACCGCCAGTGCCGCCCAGCCCCGGACGCGGCGACTGATCATGCCGTCACCCATACCGCGCGTTGCATCGCGATGCCGTGAGCCCCATGCGCCCAGGCCGAACCCATGTCTGCGGGCTGCAATCCACCCAAGGCATAAACCGGCAAAGGGTACTCGTGCACCAGGCGGTTAAACTCTGTCCACCCTAAAGGCGAAGTGTGCGGATGGCTAAGGGTGCGCATCACGGGTGACAGCAGCACGAAATCGAGACCAAGACTGGCGGCATGAGCCAACTCCTCGACATTATGGCAGGAAGCCCCGCACAGCAGACCTTCGGGCTTTTGTTTCATGGCCATCAACCGGGCGGCGCTCAGTTGCACGCCATCGGCTCCAACCTGCTGCGCCATGGAAACCTCGCCATTGAGCACCACGCGGGCACCGGATTGATGTCCAAGTCTGACCACCCTGCTGGCGAACACCTCCAGCGCATGCTGGTCGAGTTGCTTCTCGCGCACCTGGATCAAGCGCACCCCGTGATCCAGCGCGTTTCCCATCGCCGCGAAAAAACGCTGTTCACCCATTTCGTGCAGGTTGGTGATGGCATAAACGGCGGGCAATCGCAGGGCGCCCATGATCGGCTCGTTGGCAGGCAGCAAGGGGCCAACCGTGACCGACGCCGGATTCTGCCAGGAAAGCTGCTGGTTCTCCCGCCCATGCGGCTCGCCCTGCCAACGCCTGACGGTAAAAAAGCACAGTTTGACCGTGCGCTCCGGATAGGCGAAGGTCCGCGTCAGCCAGGGATACGCCTCGACGGCCTCGATGCCGATCTCTTCATGCAACTCGCGCTGCAGGGCATGAAACGGTGTTTCACCCGCTTCGATCTTGCCGCCGGGAAATTCCCACCAGCCTGCCCACGGCTTGCCTTCAGGGCGCTGGCCGAGCAAGACCTGCCCATCTTCGCGCAGGATGACGGCGACGGCGGCTTCAACGACTTCAGTCACGCAATGCCTGTCGACCCGCCCAGTCACGGGCAAACTGCCAGGCCACGCGGCCACTGCGCGATCCGCGCCCAAGGGCGAATTGCAGCGCGGCACGGCGCGCCTGCGGGGTGAATCGGGTAATGCCGAAGCTGCGCAGCCAGTGGCGCACGATGTCGAGATAGGCGTCCTGGTCGAACGGATAAAATGACAGCCACAGGCCAAAACGCTCGGAAAGCGAAACTTTTTCTTCGATGGTTTCACCCGGGCGGATCTCATCGCCCACGTATTGCGTCTCCAGGTTCTCAGACATGAATTCCGGCATCAGGTAGCGACGGTTGGAGGTGGCATAGATCAGCATGTTGTCTGCCGTAGCCGCCACCGAGCCGTCCAAAGCCACCTTGAGCGCCTTGTAGCCCGGCTCGTCGGCATCGAAAGAGAGATCATCGCAGAAGATGATGAAACGCTCGGCTCGCCCCCGCAGCAACTCGGTGATATCCATCAGGTCGACCAGATCAGCCTTGTCCACCTCGACCAGCCGCAAACCGTCGACCGCGAATTCGGCCAGCAAAGCTTTTACCAGCGACGACTTGCCGGTGCCGCGCGCGCCGGTCAGCAGCACATTGTTGGCTGGCAGACCCTGCAGGAACTGACGGGTATTGCGTACCAGCATGTCTTTTTGGGCATCCACATCACGCAGGTCGCACAAGCCAATCCGGTGCGGCTGCATGACCGCCTGCAACTGGCCGCGCCCATTCTGGCGACGCCAGCGAAAGGCGTGCGCCGCCCAATCCGGTTCGGCCGGCACGGAAGGCAGCAAGGCTTCAAGCCGCTCCAGCAGGTTCTCTGCGCGAGAAATCAGGCGTTCCATCAGGTACGATAATCCGCGTTGATCTTCACATAGTCATACGAAAAATCGCACGTCCATACCGTCGCCTCGGCTTTGCCGCGCCCCAGCACCACGCGCACGGTGATTTCCGGCTCCTTCATCACGCGCTGGCCATCGGCCTCCTGATAACTGGATGCGCGCCCGCCGTTCTCGGCCACCAACACGTCACCCAGGTAAAGCTGGATAAGATTGACATCGAGATCAGCCACACCAGCATAGCCGATCGCCGCCAGGATACGGCCAAGGTTGGGATCGGAGGCAAAAAACGCGGTCTTGATCAGCGGCGAATGGGCGATGGCGTAGCCGATCTTGCGGCATTCAGCCTCGTCGTGCCCGCCTTCGACATTGATCGTCATGAATTTGGTCGCGCCTTCACCGTCGCGTACAATGGCCTGCGCCAGCTGCGCGGCGACCTCGGTCACGGCATCGCGCAATGCCTTGTATTCGACGCCGTGGGTCTCGGTGATTTCCGTACCGCCGTTCTGGCCGGTCGCCATCAAAATCAGCGAATCGTTAGTGGAAGTATCGCCATCCACCGTAATGCAGTTGAAGGAGCGATTCACCGCGTGGTGAATCATAGCCTCCAGCGCAGACTGGGAAATGGACGCATCGGTCGCGATATAACCCAGCATGGTCGCCATGTTGGGGTGGATCATGCCGGAACCCTTGGCAATGCCGGTCACGGTAACAGTCTTACCTCCAATTTCAACCTGGCGCGATGTGCCTTTGGCCACGATATCAGTGGTCATGATCGCCTGCGCGGCGTTCAGCCAGTTGTCTTCCTCGAGATTGTCCACGCAAGCTGGCAGACCGGCGACCACGCGCTCCACCGGCAGCGGCTCCATGATGACGCCGGTAGAAAACGGCAGCACCTGATTGTCCGCGCACCCAAGCAACCCGGCCAGCGCCTCGCAGGTGCGGCGTGCGCGCAGCATGCCGTCTTCGCCGGTGCCGGCGTTGGCGTTGCCGGTATTGACCACCAGCGCACGGATTTCGCTGCCTGTCGCGAGATGTTCCTTGCACAGCACCACCGGCGCGGCACAGAACCGATTCTGGGTGAATACGCCAGCCACCCGGCTACCGGGAGCAAGCTGTATCACCAGAAGATCCTTGCGATCGGGTTTGCGGATATGCGCCTCGGCAAAGCCCAGCTTGACGCCACGCACTGGCAGCAGGTCTTGCGCTACAGGGGAATTAAGATTTACTGGCATGGCAATGCTCCGACATTATCGACTTAATGCAATTTTACTGTATATCGGCCACTTTTCAGGCGCATTCGCACGTTCCATTGCATCAGGGATCGTGTTAAATTTAATTTATTACCTTATTGTTCAATGATCATGGTGACCCCCCCCTCCTCCCAGATGCGCCAAACCTCCGCCGCCCTGCACGGCGATTTGTCCCTCACGGAAAATCTCCAACGCATCATTCGCGACATCCACGATGCACGCCACATCGATGAAATCATCCTCGAGATCAGCGAGAGCCTGCGCACCTTGTTCGAGGCCGAGCGCATCACCATTTTCGTGCCCAACAGCGATGGCAATATCATTTCCAAAGTCGCCTCGCACCTGGGCAGTTCCCAGCGACTTAAGT
>DAIDAS010000155.1 GCA_027310505.1 bacterium | reverse complement strand
CGCTTCGAGCACCAGCTGCTCGCGCTTTGAAGCCGCGATGTGGCTGGTATCGGGCAGATCGCCCGACAGCAGCATCATGCGATCGATATGCGTAAGGAAGTCCGTGACCTCACGCATATTGGGCTGCTTCGGTTCCCGTTTCAGCTCATCCCAAGGGCTGCGGCCGGCGGCAGACTTGAACAAGCCATCGATCCGGTCGATCGCCGCATCGGACAAGCAAACTGTGACCGAACGATAGATGTTCTCGTTCACGATAGCGCGTGACTTGCTCGATAGCCGGTACAGGTCGGTATAGCTGGGCAGTTCAAAGCGGCGCTGCACCAGTTCCTCGATCAGCACGTTGATGATGTCGGCCAGCTCCTGCTTGGTCTGGGCGGCCTGCAGCGCCTGCCCGTCAAGCCATCTCTGGTCTGCCGCCGTCAACTCGCGTACCCCGACAAACTCGCGCAGATGAGCGCGATGACGATGTTTGGTACCGGACTTGTCGTACTTGGCCAGAGCGATTCTGCTTGGTACCCGGACCTGTGCGCGGGAACAGATGTGCTTGATGATTTCCCTGGGCACGGTCGTGAGCGCGATGAAGTAGCCCAACCTCTGCAATAGTTTGAGCTGGACCAGCAAATAGGTCTGAAGTGTCACCTGCCGGTATCGCGCGGCGACAAATCGCAACTCACCGGGGGTGGGAGTATAAATGGCAATGAGTTCTTGTTCGGTGAACTCTTCTTTCAGTCGAGGGTACGCGGTTTCGTGAACGCTGCTCATCGCCTCTGAATGATTCCAATTGGGTACATAACTACGCGTAGGCGATTTCAGCGTCAGACGTCTTCCTGCCGCAGCACACTGAGGCGTCAACAGTTAACGTGGCCTTCTCACTCATGGCGATCGCCTCCTGGCGCCTACGCCGCCAGTGATGGGATAACGAAGAAATAAGCGTTCAGCATGTATAGCCCCGCCGCGATCGGCGCGATGCCGCCGATAACTTCGAATGCCCGTGAATATTTGGCAAACGGCTTCAGGCTTTCCAGCCAGCCGACGGCCCACGCCCCCATGCCAACCGGGATCGAGCGGCCGATCGCGAATGCCAGCAGCAACGCAGCGCCCAGCAGTGGCGAGCCGGCCGAAGCGGCTCCGCCCAACAGGACCAGCAAGGCGGGCGTGCAAAACGGACAGACCGCTACCGAAAAAACCATCCCTAACGTGAAGGCGCCCCAAACGCCAGTGACACGACGCGCGCGGACAGACACGGTCGGGAGCGGCAATCGAAGCCAGCCTGGCCAGATCAGTCCGAGGAGAATAAGGAACGGCCCAAGCACGAGTCCCCATTGCCGTCCGAGCAAGCGCGCGACCCAGAGTCCGCTCAGGCCGGCCAGCAATCCGAGCAGCACGTGCATCGCGATCAGGCCGAGGATGAACATGCTGCCGAAGGTGACTGACTCGCTCCTGTTCCTGGCCTTTGTGACATAAGCGAGCGACACCGGGATCGCCGCGACAGCCACCGGATTCAGGCTGAAAAAGAGACCCGTCAGAAACCCGACGCCGACAGCCGCGAAACCGCTGTGCTGGACGGCTTGACCCAGTGCTGAGGGATCCATGATCATGACCGTTCCAGGCTAGCCGCCTTGCGAGCGATGGCGTCGGCAAACTGCTTCACCTTTGGCAGCGACGGGAACTCAAGCACACCATCGATGGCGATCGCCGGCAGGGTGAGCACTCCAAGGTCAACGGCATATTCCATGTGATCCAGCACGTTCAGCTCGCACCATTCGACGTCAGGGACGTGCTCGCTGGCCGCTGCCTTGAGATTCTCACGATTGGCGGCGCACTTGTCGCAGCCGGGTGCGTAAAATAGTTCGATCTTCACTTGTTTCCTTCGACGTCTGAAGATGTGGTTGCCTTCTCGAGGGCTGCCAGGATCGGGCAGCCGTCAATCGGGTGGGTTTCATTGGAACAGTCAGCGATCAGATGGTCCAGCGCCTTGGACATGGCAGCGAGCGCCCGTATCTTTCCCTCAAGCTGCAGCTTCTTCTCGATCGCGCGCCGCCGGACATCCCCACAGCAGGCCTCGCTCTGTCCGCGCAACACTAGCAACTGCTCGATTTCGCCGAGGGTGAAGCCGCAGTCTCGCGCCTGTTTGATGAACCGGAGTCGAACGACCGAATCCTCATCGTAAAGCCGATAGCCGCCCTCGCTCTTGCTCGCCGGAGCGAGCAGCCCCTCGCGTTCATAGAACCGTAGCGTATCGACCGTCATGCCCAGCAATGTTGCCAGTTTTCCTATAGTTAACACCTGCACCTCCGATTTTGCATTCTAAACCTTGGAGGTAGGTCCAGAGTCAAGCACTGTCTGTAAACGAAAAGGCCTTGACCCTTGACCATGCTCCAGCCTTCACAATGGCGGCATTCGAAAGACTTCGGGACAACTCATGAGCACCGCTGACATTTCTTCTGAACTCGAAAGTCCTATGTGGACGCAGGAACCAGCCGCCCGGCCCGACCGGATGCGCATGCGGGCGCGGGTCGCCGGCATGCATTGCTCACTTTGCACCGGCACGATCGAAAAGGCGTTGCATCAGCACTCTGGCGTCGATGCCGTGGCCGTCAGTCTCACGCACGAACAGGCGCTGGTGGAGTACGACCCGGCCAAGGTTCGGCCACAGGCACTGCTGGAGACTCTGCGCCAGATGGGCTACAGCATCTCGGACCCGCGCAAGCTGAAACCCTTTGAAGAGGATGAACGCGAACTGGTAGAGGGCGCGAGGCGATTCCTTTGGGCCACGTTCTTCAGCCTGGGATCGCTGACGCTGGTCGCGCGGCCTGGGGATTTCTGGTACGCGCTGCTCGAAGCGTTTGTCGCCGTATCGCTGATTGCGGCCGTGTTCCTCGTATTGCGCCCTCGTGGTTGGGTGCAAGCGAGCGCAGGAACACTCGTCGCCGTGGTTGAGGTCATTGGCCTGACATGGCTGCGGCAAAGCGGCCGAATGGGTGGCCACGAAGCGTGGCTTGCCGCCGCTCTTGCCGTGGTCGTGGTCTTCGTGCTGGCGCGGCAAATCCTTTATATCGCCTGGCAGTCCCTGCGTCGTCGGATCATCAACCAGCACGTGTTGCTGGAAGGAGCGGCGTTTGCGGGCCTCGCCGGCGGCGTGTATGGGATCGCTGCGGGCGGCCCGAATTTTCCGGCGGCTCCATTCTTCTGCGTGGCCGTCATGGTCTGCAATTACCATATCTTTTCGGAGTGGTTATCGCTGATCGTGAAGACGCGCAGCTCTCAGGCGGTGCGGCGCTTGCTGGACCTGCAGCCGGACACCGCTTACGTGCTGCGTGATGGGCGCGAACAAGAGCTGCCGATCGAACAGGTCGCTATCGGCGACCTGGTGCGCGTTCGCCCGGGCCAGCGTATCCCAGTCGACGGCGTCGTCGCCGACGGTCATTCGTCTGTCGATGTCTCGCTAGTGACCGGCGAGCCGCTTCCGGTCGAGTGCCGGGCCGGCAGCACCGTCGTTGGCGGCTCGATGAACGGACTGGGCACATTGCTCGTTCGCGTCACCGCGGTCGGGGCAACCAGCTTCCTGCAGAGAGTCGTGCAGGAGGTCGAGGACGCGCGCGCCTTGAAACCTGGAATGCTGCACTTGGTCGATAAGGTGCTGAAAATTTATGCACCTGCGGTGCTGTCGCTGTCCGCCTTGTCGTTCCTCGCCTGGTGGATATTCCCTTTGCTGGTCGGCGGCGCTCCGAACATCGAGCGCGCCGTGTTTGCGGGCCTCACGGTGCTCGTGATGGGCTACCCGTGCGCTCTTGGCATCTCGGCGCCGCTAGCGATCGTTCGCGGCGCGGGCGAAGCCGCCGAACGGGGCATACTGATGCGCACAGGCGAAGCCTTTCAAGGGCTGCGGCTGGTAACGCACATCGTGTTCGACAAGACCGGGACGCTCACCGAAGGCAAGCCGGAGCTGATCGAACTGGAAGCCGTGGCCGGGACGGAAGATGAATTGCTTGGCGTGGCCGCCGCGGTGGAAGCGGCTTCGGAGCACCCGCTGGCAAAAGCGGTAATGACCGCGGCGCTGGAGCGCGGGATCGACCTGCCGCCGCTCCAGCACTTTGAAGCGGTGCCGGGCCGGGGCGTGCGAGCGACGGTGAAGGACCACGTTGTCCTGGTCGGGAATATCGCCTTCTTGGAAGAACATGCGGTGCCGTTGGGGGCGATCGCGTCGCGGGTGCGCACGCTGGAAGAGAAAGGCCGGACAGTCGTTCTCGTAGCGCGTAAAGACGCCGTTCTGGGTTTGCTCGCTTTCGGTGACACTGTCCGGCCCAACGCCAGATATACGATAGACCGACTACGGGAAGCGGGAATACGCACCGTCCTGATGAGTGGCGATAACAAGGCCGCCGTCGAGCGGGTAGGCAATGAGCTCGGGGTCGACGAAGTGCATGGCGGCTTGCTCCCTCAGGACAAGGCGAGCCTGATCAGAGAAATCCAGCAAGCCGGAAGCGTTGCGATGGTCGGCGACGGGATCAACGACTCGGTCGCCCTCATGCAGGCGAACGTCGGAATTGCAATGGGCAACGGCGCGGACATCGCGATTGATTCGGCCGATATCATCATCCTGAACAGCCGCCTGGAGGCGGTCCTGGATGCGCGCGAGATCAGCCGCTGGAGCTACCGCAAGATGTTGCAGAACGTGTGCCTGGCGATCATGTTCAACGGCATCGGCATTCCGCTTGCTGCGACGGGTTTGGTCTACCCCATTTGGGCGATGGCGGCCATGGCGTTCAGCGTCACCGCCATCTTTTCGAATTCCCTGCGCGGTCGGCCCCGGCTGTTCTTCGATGCGATTTTGAGTGTGGGCCGCACGGCGGAGCCGATCAGGATTTAAGACTTTTACGGGAGGAACACTACATGGTAACCAAGGTCGATTTCGAGGTAACGGGCGAGGAAAAGATGCATTGCGGTGGCTGCGAAACCCGCGTCCGTTTTGCACTGGGGCGGGTGCCCGGCGTTCAGGAAGTGATCGCCAGTGCGAAGACGCAGCGCATCGCTGTCGTCATCGCCCCGGAGCTGGTAACGGCTGAACAAATACTGGCCAAGCTAAACGATGTCGGGTTTGAAGCCAGGATCGTCAGTTGAAAGAGACTGACGTAGCCCTGCGAGTGATTATTTTTAAAGCGAGTTATGAAGCAAACATTGACGATGACCCCCGCGCCCGTCGATTCGAACCAGCAGCGCGAAGCGTTGCTCCGCGTGCTTGCCGCCGCGACGTTCATCATATTTTTTCAGGCCTTCATGGTCGCGCCGATTATTCCGCAGCTGGCGGCTGCATTTGCGGTCTCTCCGCACGAGACGGGGTTCATCGTTCCGGCGTATCTCATTCCGTACGGGGCGGCGACACTCGTCTACGGTCTGCTTGCCGACCGCATCGGCATTTGGCGGATTATGGCAGCATCGCTGTGCGCCTTCGCACTGCTGACGGCCTTGACAGCTACGGCACAGTCCATTGCGCAGATGGTGTCTTGGCGCCTATTAACGGGCTTGGGCGCAAGCGGGGTCGTGCCGCTTGCGCTTGTCCTGATTGGCAGGGTATTCCCCTATGAACGCCGGGGCCGTCCCCTTGGCTGGCTATTTGGCGCCATGGCCGGCGGCATGGCTTTCGGTTCCACCGTCGGCGCGGTCCTGGAGCCGTACATCGGCTGGCGCGCTCTCTTCATTGGCGTCGGCATCGCAGGCGCTGGCGCCTTGCTAGTGTTGCTTCCGTATCGAAATCTGATCGCAGGTGCGACCCAGCCCGTTCAGGGCAGCTGGAAAGCCCTGTTTCAGGCATACGGTAGCCTGTTCACATCGCCCCGGGGCCAGCGGACTTACCTCTTCGTGTTAGTCAACTCGATCTTCCATTCGGGCGTGTTTACTTGGCTCGGTTTGTATTTCGAGCGGCGCTACGGCTTGGGGCCTGTCGGAATCGGCCTGGCATTGCTTGGCTATGGTGTTCCGGGCTTTTTGTTCGGGCCTTTGATCGGGCGCGCCGCAGATCGCTTCGGCCGCGGCCGGCTTTTACCGCTCGGACTGGGACTCGGTGCGCTCGCGGCTGCCGCGCTGCTCTCGAATACGCCGCTGCTTGTCGCGGCGCTTGCTGTAACGATGCTGTCGCTGGGTTACGATATGACCCAGCCCCTGTTCGCCGGCATCGTTACATCGCTTGGTGGGCAGCGCCCGGGGCAAGCGATGGGTTTGAATGTATTTATGTTGTTCACCGGCTTCGGACTGGGGAGTCTCCTCTTCGGGGAGGTGCTGCGCATGTTGAACTTCGGCACGGCATTGGCGTTTTTTTCGATGGTGGAAGTGGTACTTTGCCTGCTTTCGTTCTGGCTCTTTCGTACGGAAGTCGGTACCCCCTACAGACCATAACGTATCGAGATGTTGAGAATGCATCTTCCGACGGTGGTACCGCAGCTTGGGTAGATCAATTCCAAGGCAGTCGTACTAAAGCGCATTCTCGACATACTGAATGCTTGGCTTTTTTGGTTTCACAAAATTCGGTATCAGAGGCTCCAACGCTGTCCACAACTCTTTGCTAACTTTTCTTCTTGCCAAGCCCGGTACGGTACCCCAGGCATTGCATCTCGTCCAGTTGTGTTAGCGGCTCTAAGCCCTACTCGCGATTCTTGAGGTCGCGCAGCGGCCGATAACGACCGTTGTCGACCTTCTGGCTTTGCCTCCAGACGTAATCGCCGGTCAGGTTGATATGCTCCCAGCCCAGCGGCGACAGGAATTGAAGCATGCCTTCGTCGGACAACTTGCCGGCGTCCCGAAGGGCTTGCGCAGCCTTCTCCAGGTAGACCGTGTTCCACAGCACGATGGCCGCCGTCACCAGGTTCAGCCCACTGGCCCGGTACCGCTGCTGCTCGAACGTCCGGTCGCGGATCTCGCCCAGGCGATGAATGAAGACGGCCCTGGCCAGTGCGTTGCGCGCCTCTCCCTTGTTCAGCCCGGCGTGGACGCGCCGGCGCAATTCGACGTTTTGCAGCCAGTCCAGGATGAACAACGTCCGCTCGATGCGGCCCAGCTCGCGCAGCGCGATCGCCAGACCGTTCTGGCGCGGGTAGCTGCCAAGTTTGCGCAGCATGAGGGATGCCGTGACGGTGCCATGCTTGATCGAGGCTGCCAGGCGGAGTACGTCGTCCCAGTGAGCGCGCAAATGCTTGATGTTCAAACTGCCGCCGATCATCGACCTGAGCGCAGGATGATCTGCTACCTTTCCTGGCACGTACAATTTGGTGTCGCCCAGGTCGCGGATCCGCGGTGCGAAGCGAAAGCCCAGAAGGTGCATCAGCGCGAACACATGGTCGGTGAAGCCGGCGGTATCGGTGTAGTGTTCCTCGATGCGCAAATCCGACTCGTGATACAGCAGGCCGTCCAGCACATAGGTCGAGTCGCGCACGCCGACGTTCACCACCCGCGTGCTGAACGGGGCGTACTGGTCGGAGATGTGAGTGTAAAACAGCTTGCCCGGCTCGGCGCCGTATTTCGGGTTAATGTGGCCTGTGCTCTCGGCCCGGCCGCCGGTACGGAAGCGCTGTCCGTCCGACGACGATGTGGTACCGTCGCCCCAGTTTTCGGCGAACGCATGCTTGAACTGAGCGTTGACCAGATCGGCCAAGCCCGCCGCGTAGGTTTCATCTCGGATGTGCCAGGCCTGCAACCATGACAGTTTGGCGTAGGTCGCGCCAGGGCTCGATTCCGCCATCTTGGTCAGGCCGAGGTTGATGGCGTCGGCGAGGATCGCCGACATCAGCAGGGTGCGATCCTTGGCCTGTTCGCCGCTTTTGAGATGGACGAAATGGCGGGTGAACCCGGTCCAGTCGTCGACGTCCATCAGTAACTCCGTGATTTTGATACGAGGCAGCAGACCACCCGTGGCGTCGATCAGCACTTGCGCCGCGTCGGGCACCACGGCGTCCTGTGGACTGATCCGCAGTCCGGTTTCGGAAATAATTGCGTCGGGGAGCTCGTTCGCCAGGGCCACGCGGTTGACCGTGGCCAGCTGCTGTTCGAGCAGCAGCAAGCGGTTCTGCAGGTATTGGTCGCAGTCCGGGTTGACCGCGATCGGCAGTTCGCGTGCCGTCTTCATGGCGTCGAATTTAGGCGCCGGCAGCAGGTATTCCTCGAAGTCGCGGAACTGGCGCGATCCCTGCACCCAGATATCGCCCGACCGCAGGGAATTCTTCAGCTCCGATAAGACGCAAATCTCGTAGAATCGGCGATCAAGCCCGTAGTCGGTGATGACGAGCGGCTTCCAGCGAGCCTTCACGAAACTGACCGGCGCGTCGTCAGGCACCTTGCGCGCCGCGGTCGCGTTCATCTGTCGCAGCACGTCGATCGCGTCAAGGACCGCTTGGGCGGCCGGCGCCGCTTTCAGCTTGAGGACATCCAGGAATTCGGGCGTGTAGCGGCGCAATGTGCTGTACTGATCGCCGACCAGAGACAGGTGGTCGAACGATTCGGGTTGCGCGAGCGTGCCCGCTTCGGTGACGCTCTGCGCGAAGTCGGACCAAGGCAGGATCGCCTCGATCGCCGCGTAGGGGTCGCCGCCAGAATTCTTGGCCTCGACCAGCGCTTGGCCGACCTTGGCGTACAAGCGCACCTTGTCGTTGATTGCCTTGCCCTGTTTCTGGAAGTCCTGCTGATGCTTGTTCTTGGCTGCGCTGAACAATTTGCTGATGATCCGGTCGTGCAGGTCGACCAATTCGTCCGTCACCGTGGCCATGCCCTCGATGGCCAACGCCGCCAGCGTCGCATAGCGCCGTTCGTCCTCGAATTTGGCCAGGTCGCGAGGCGTCATTTGCGCCCCCTCGCGCGCCATTTTCAACAGCCGGTTTTGGTGAATCTCGCGGCCAAGACCTTCCGGCAGGGCGAGCGACTGGAACACCTTGAGGCGTTCCATGTGTTCGCGCATGTAGCGGGAACTGGGCTTCGTCGGTGACTGGCGCAGCCAGACCAGCCAGGTGATATTCTTGTCCGGCACCATGTTGAGCAGGTTGTCCAGCGCGCGCCGGTGCCAACGCTCCAATGGCGCGATCAGCGCGCGGTAGATGCGCCGGTTCGCCCTCGTCACCGCCTCTGCACAGGCGCGTTCGATGACGGTCAGTGCGGGCACGATGATGCGCTTCTCCCGCAGCGTATCAAGGCAATGCGCGGCCAGAACCATGGCCTTATCGGTCTGCATTGCGAGGTCGCCCAGGCTGTGCACCAGTTTGCGAAAGTCCGACAGTCCAAACACGGACAGTCCCAGGTAAGCGCACAGCTCGTGCAGGTGTTCGTTGCGCGTCTTCTCCCGGCCGCCGTACTCTGGCCAAGCTGCGATGTCGCTCCCTACCTGCTTGGCGATCCAATCGATTACGAGATCTGATAGCTTCGTATCGCTGGCCAGAGCGTAGCCCGGGTAACGCAGAAGGCAAAGCTGAACTGCGAAACCAAGTCGGTTGGCGGCGCCGCGCCGTTGCCGGATCAAGGCCATATCTGTGTCGGTGAAGCTGTATTGCCGGACCAAGTCATCCTGACTGGCCGGCAATACCAACAAACTGGCGCGTTCAGTTTCGGAAAGCAGCGAGCGGCGTGGCATCGAGCGAACGCGCTAGATCTTGGCGATCACTGACGAGATCAATTTGACCTGTCGTTCATTGCGCTCGCTGTAGCGATCGGTGAGATAGTCGGTGCGGCCACGTAGCAGCAGCGTGAACTTGAACAGCTCTTCCATGACGTCGACCACCCGGTCGTAGTAGCCGGATGGGCGCATGCGGCCGGCGTCGTCGAATTCCTTGTAGGCCATCGGTACCGACGACTGATTCGGGATCGTAAACATTCGCATCCAGCGGCCCAGCAGGCGCAGGGTGTTGACGACGTTGAAGGATTGCGAGCCGCCGCAAACCTGCATCACCGCCAGCGTGCGGCCCTGGCTGGGGCGCAGCGCACCCTGCTCGAGCGGGATCCAGTCGATCTGGTTTTTCATCACCGCCGTCACGGCGCCGTGGCGTTCGGGGCTGCACCACACCTGCCCCTCGGACCACAGGGACAGTGCGCGCAGCTCGACCACTTTCGGATGTGTGTCCGGGACGCTGCCGGCCATCGGCAGCTCCGTCGGGTCGAAGATCCGGACCTCGGCGCCGAAGTGCTCGAGGATGCGCGCCGCCTCTTCCGTCAGAAAGCGGCTGAAGGAGCGCTCGCGCAGCGAGCCGTACAACAGCAGGATGCGCGGCGGGTGGTTCATGTCGCCGACCGACTCGAGCTTGTCGAGCGTCGGCGTGTCCAGCAACCCGGACTGGATATTGGGCAGGTTCGGGAGTGTAGTCATTTGATTTGCTTGCCTTCGGCATCGATGACGGGTTCGCCGTCTTCTTTGGTGAAGGCGCCGCGCTGCGGCGCCGGCAGGATGTTCAGTACGAGCTCGGAAGGACGGCATAGGCGTACACCGATAGGCGTCACCACGAACGGGCGGTTAATCAGGACGGGATGCGCGAGCATTGCATCGATCAGCTGCGCGTCCGTCGTGGTCGGGTCGTCCAGGCCAAGTTCCAGGTATGGCGTGCCTTTTTGGCGCACCGCGTCGCGCACCGATAGCCCGGCCTGCTTGATCAGGTCGACCAGCGTTGCCCGGTCGGGCGGGGTCTTCAGGTACTCGATGACTGTCGGCTCGAGGCCGGCGTTGCGGATCAGTCCGAGCGTGTTGCGAGACGTGCCGCAGTCGGGGTTGTGATAGATCGTGACGTCGATAGGCGTGTGCATATGCGTTCCTTTCTTAGCTCAGGCGCAGGGCCAGCGCGCACAGGGTGACCAGCAGGATCGGCAAGGTCAACAGGATGCCAATCCGGAAGTAATAGCCCCAGGAAATCTGGATATTCTTCGTCGACAGCACGTGCAGCCACAGCAGCGTGGCCAGGCTGCCGATCGGCGTGATCTTCGGCCCCAGATCGGCGCCGATCACGTTGGCATACACCATCGCCTCGCGTACCACGCCGTGAGCCGAAGTAGCGTCGATGGCCAGGGCGCCCACCAGCACGGTGGGCATGTTGTTCATGATGGACGACAGGATGGCGGTGATGAAGCCGGTGCCGAGTGCGGCGCCCCAGATGCCGTGCTCTGCGCAACGGTTGAGCAGGATCGTCAGGTAATCGGTCAGGCCCGCGTTGCGCAAGCCGTAAACCACCAGGTACATCCCCAGCGAGAAGACGACCACCTGCCAGGGCGCGCCGCGCAGCACTTCCCGGGTCGAGATCTTGTGTCCGCGCGCAGCCACCGCGAGCAGGAGCACCGCGCCCACCGCGGCCACGGCGCTGATCGGAATCCCGACGTTGTTCAACCAGAAGAAGCCGACCAGCAGCATCGCCAGCACCCACCAGCCAGTCAGGAAGGTCGCCCGGTCATGGATCGCATCGATCGGGCGCTTGAGCAGGGCCAGGTCGTAGTCGGCCGGGATGTCCTTGCGGAAGAACCAGACCAGCGCAGCCAGCGTGGCGGCCACCGACACCAGGTCCACGAGGATCATCACGGCGGCATAGCGCGCGAACCCGATGCTGAAGTAATCGGCCGAGACGATGTTGACCAGGTTGGAGACGACCAGGGGCAGGCTGGCGGTATCGGCGATGAAGCCGGCCGCCATCACGAAAGCCAGCGTTGCCTTGGGCGAAAAACGCAGGGCGACCAGCATGGCGATGACGATCGGCGTCAGGATCAACGCGGCGCCGTCGTTCGCGAACAGCGCGGCCACGGCAGCGCCGAGCAGGACAAGCATCACGAAAAGGCGTCGGCCATTGCCGCCACCCCAACGCGCCACGTGCAGCGCGGCCCACTCGAAAAAGCCGGCCTTGTCGAGCAGCAAGCTGATGATGATCACCGCGACGAAGGCGCCGGTGGCGTTCCAGACGATGTGCCAGACGATCGGAATGTCGCTGACGTGGATGACGCCGGCGAGCAGGGCCACCACGGCGCCGGCCGAGGCGCTCCAGCCGATGCCCAGCCCGCGCGGCTGCCAGATGACGAAAGTAAGGGTTGCCAGGAAAATGAGGAAAGCGGTAAGCACGAAAATCCTTCAGGCTTGTCGTGGCCAAAGGCTCACGAGTGGGTTGAATCTGGCTTCAGATCAGGCGTCGATGTGGCCGATGCGATCGAGCTCGGCCTTGAGCTTCGTGCGGTCACCTTTCAACTCGTCCAGCGGCAGAGCCAGGAAGGCCTCGATGCGCGCGCGCAGGATCGCGTAGGCCTTCTCGAAGGCGGTGTTGATTTCCTCTTCGGTGCCGACGACATGGCTCGGATCTTCCACGCCCCAGTGCGTGCGCAGGACCGGGCCGAGATAGGCCGGGCAGGTTTCGCCGGCGGCACTCGCACAGACGGTTACCACGATGTCCGGCGTCACCGGCAGGTTGTCCCAGGACTTGCTGTAGTAGCCATCGGTCGAGATGCCTTTGCTGGCCAGCAGGGCCAGCGCGCGCTCGTTCAGCTTGCCAGTGGGTTGGCTGCCGGCGCTGATGGCATGCCACCCGGCGGGTGCCAAGTGGTTGAAGACGGCTTCGCTGATAAGGGAGCGGCAGGAGTTACCGGTGCAGAGAAACAATACGTTCATGGTGTCGATGTCGTCGTGTTAGATGGTCAAACAGGGGCTTTGCCGATCGCAGTCAATTCGGCCTGGATCGCGTTCCGTTCCAGCATGTGCAAGGGAAGACTGGCGAATACGTTCATGCGTGCCAGGATCTGGCGGAAAATCTTCTGGAACACCGCGCGCTTTTCGGCGTCGGTGCCCGCGAAAGCAGCCGGGTCTTCAAAACCCCAGTGCGCGGAAATCGGGCGGCCAGGCCAGTAGGGGCACGTCTCGCCAGCGGCTTTGTCGCAGACGGTAAAGATAAAGTCCATGTGCGGGGCATCGGGCGTGCCGAATTCATCCCAGCTCTTGCAGCGCAGCTGGTCGATCGGATACCCGGTGGCGCGCACCTGTTCGATCGCCAGCGGGTGGACCGCGTCGGCCGGGTGGCTGCCGGCCGAGAATGCCCGGAAGCGACCCTGTCCCATGGTCGACAACAGGACCTCGGCCATGATGCTGCGTGCTGAGTTCCCGGTGCACAGGAACAGGACGTTATAAATTCTGTCTTCCATATAGTCTTCTCTCTGTGTGACTGGGTGGGGTTGAGTACCGCCCGTTATCACGCTGGGCTGCATGCAACGGCCGATGCAGAGTCGCAGGGGACGCCACCGCAGCAGTTTTCGGTCAGAAAGCCGATCAGGCCGTTCATCACTTCCACGTTTGCCGAATAGATCACGAAGCGGCCATCCTGTTTCGGGACGAGGAGCCCGGCATGCGTCAGTTCCTTCAAGTGAAACGACAAGGACGACGGCGCGATGTCGAGGTGCTCGGCGATCTTGCTGGCGGCAAGTCCAGATGGGCCGGCCTGGATCAGCAAGCGGAAGACCGCTAGCCGGCTTTCTTGCGCGAGGGCGGCGAGCGCCGCCAGTACTGTCTTGGTATCCATGACCAACTCCAATTTCATATTTCAATAATTGTGGAATCATTGTACATAAGTCGGTATGACGTTTCAAACAATATCGAAACTTATCCGTTGTGTCATGGGTCTCTCAGAAAACGGAAAATAAAGCACGCTAAGCCTCTCCCGCCAAGTTCGGCCTTGGGATAGTCTGTGTGAATGAGAACACCAAAGAAAAAATCTCCCGTTGTTTTGGTTCGCCCTCGCATCTACATCGGTGACGGCATCGCCATTGGCCCCGGCAAGATCGACCTGCTGCGCCAGGTCGGGGAAACGCGCTCGATAGCCGCTGCGGCGCGTGCCTTGGGCCTGCCCTACAAGCGTGCCTGGCTGCTCATCGACTCGCTCAACCAAGGCTTTAGCCGGTCAGTTGTCGAAACCGCGACAGGTGGTAAAGGCGGTGGTGGCGCATCCTTGACAACGCTGGGGCAGCAACTCATCGAGCGTTACGACGCCCTGGAAACCAGCCTCAACGCCAGCGCAGGCAAGGAACTTCAAGCCTTGCGCGCCTTGGCCGACTGACCCGTTCTTAATTTCAGTTATGGCTTGGCACGGTTGCTGCTGTATGCTGTTCGTTATGTCATTTTTGACTTAACGATGTATCGAACCCGACAAAAGTACCTGTGGGCGGGTTGGGGTCGTCTCAGAATTCGGAAAATAAAGCACGCTAAACCGATTAAAGACTTTGATCTGGCTTGCTGGTAAAATTCACAGCATTGTCATTGGGAAGTAGCCATTCCTAGCGCCCCGCTAGGAAGTCCACGTCAACAAACTTGAGGCGGTTCGCTTCATGGCGTGGTCAGCCTCTGCACTTGCAGAGCCAGCTAGGCGAGACCTTTGGCCGCAATGCGCTTTCCCTGCCGGGCGAGTCGCGTTGTCGTGCCATTGGATTCTTGCTCGCCCGGCCTGGACTACTCGCATGCTTCTCACGCTATCCTTATTTTTCCTGTCCGCAGGCGCGATCTATTTCGCCTGTGAATACTTCGTCAACGGCATCGAGTGGTTCGGCAAGCGGCTCAACCTCGGTGCAACGGCGGTGGGTTCGGTGCTGGCCGCGTTCGGCACCGCTTTGCCCGAGAGCGCCGTGACCTTTATGGCCGTGGTCTTCGGTAGTACGCCGGCACAAAAAGACATTGGCGTCGGTGCCGCGATGGGCGGTCCGCTGGTCTTGGCAACCTTGGCTTATGCCGTCGTTGGCTTGGCACTGATTTTTCACCGCCGCCGCTTGGAGCGCGAAACGCACCAGGTACGGGTCGATCACGCCCGCATGAGTCGTGACCAGGCGGCCTTTCTGGCGGTGTTCGTGGTCAAGGTAGCGCTCGGTTTGGTCGCCTTTGCCATCAAGCCGTGGCTGGGCGTGCTGTTTCTGATCGCCTATGCCGTCTACGTCTGGCGCGAGATTCAGGAGAGCGACACTGCCCCAGAAGAGGAAGAGATTGAGCCGCTCAAGATTCGCCCCTCAGCCACCGAGCCATCGTTGGGATGGGCGGGTCTGCAAGCGCTTCTGGCGTTGATCGTCATCGGCTTCGCGTCCCACACCTTTGTGGCCCAGCTCGAAGCCATTGGCACAGCCCTGCACTGGTCGCCTCACCTGGTGGCCCTGCTGCTCAGCCCCGTAGCCACTGAGCTGCCAGAAACCATGAATGCGCTGATATGGGTGCGCCAAGGCAAGGAGCGCCTGGCATTGGCGAACATTTCCGGGGCGATGATGATTCAGGCCACCATCCCAAGCGCGCTGGGCATCTTCTTCACGCCCTGGCAGTTCGACGGCCCGTTGCTGGCCTCCGGCGTCATCACGGCACTGGCGATTGTGTTCCTGTGGCGGCTTTTCCGGGGTGGGTCCGTCGATGGCCGCGCGCTGGTAGCGGTCAGCTCACTGTATGGCGTTTTCGCGGTATTGGTCGCCGGCTACTTCAGGTAGGAATTGATGACCTGGAGCACTCCCTCCAGGTCTTTCTTGCGCTGCTCCAGTTCGGGTTCCTTGACGAGATGATCCGTCAAATGCCCCTCGATCACGGCGGCCATCAAGCCGTTGACGGCTCCCCGGATCGATGCGATCTGTTGCAGAACGGCAATGCAATCGCCCTCCTCGGCGAGCTGCTTTTCCAGCGCAGCCGCTTGGCCCTGGATACGTCTGACGCGGGTCAGTAGCTTGGCTTTGTCTCGAATGGTGTGAGCCATCTGTGTTCTTGCTCCAACGGTAAAAACTATACTGGAGGGTAGCATAAACAAACTGGGGGGTAGTATACTGGTGTCCATTTAAACGTCGCCAGAGAACCCCTATGACAGAGTTTTCCACCCTCTTACAGCAAGGCAATGCCTGGCTGTTCGTTCCCAGCGCGATCTTGCTGGGCGCACTGCACGGCTTGGAGCCAGGACACTCCAAGACGATGATGGCGGCCTTCATCGTTGCCATTCGGGGCACGCTGACACAAGCTGTGTTGCTGGGTCTGTCGGCCACCATCTCGCATACGGCCGTCGTGTGGGCCGTGGCGATGGCGGGGCTGTATTTCGGGCGCAACTGGAATGCCGAGGAGACAGAACCGTATTTCCAGGTCGCGTCTGCCGTGCTCATCATTGGCGTCGCGGCCTGGATGATCTGGCGTACCTGGCGCGACCAGCGCGCCTGCTTCCATGACCACGGTCATGAGCACGACCACCACGATGAAGCCAAACGCATCGATACCGGCCATGGCGTTGTGCGCCTGGAAGTGTTCGAGCAGGGGGTTCCGCCGCGCTTTCGCCTACGCAACGAAAGCAAGCACGGTCACGTGTGGACTGCTGACCAGGTGAAGGTCGAGACAGAGCGACCGGACGGCAGCCGTCAAACCTTTACCTTCGTGCAGCGCGACGGTTACGTGGAGTCGGTGCAGGAGATTCCCGAACCGCACGAGTTCGTCGCCCGTCTGCGCCTGGGCCATGACCACCATAGCCACGACTATGACGTGGAGTTCGTCGAACACGACCACCATCACCTTGCCATCAAGGATTATGAAGGACTGGACGTGTCGGCACCGGACTACCAAGACCCCCACGAACTGGCCCACGCCAATGACATTCGTCGCCGCTTTGCTGGCCGCGAAGTGACCACCGGGCAAATCATTGTGTTCGGCCTGACCGGTGGGCTGATTCCCTGCCCGGCGTCGATCACAGTGCTGCTGCTATGTCTGCAACTGAAGAAGATCGCGCTGGGTGCGACCCTTGTGCTGTGCTTCAGCATTGGTCTGGCGCTGACAATGGTGGCATCGGGGGCGCTGGCGGCGCTGAGCGTCAAGCACGCGTCCAAGCGCTGGAGCGGCTTCGGCGAATTCGCCCGCAACGCTCCGTACTTCTCTGGCGCATTGATCGTGATGGTTGGCTTGTATGTAGGCTACCAAGGGCTGCGCGCCTTGGTTTGATGCTTTGCAACTTGTCAGATTGAGCTATACCCTAACCTGATGTCAGAAGACCCAAGCGGAAGCCGTCAGGATAGGGTTGTTATCGCAATTACTTGACATATTCCTTGAAGGGTCATAGAGTCTTTACTGACATATATTGTCATTTTCAGAAGACGACTGCACGGAATATCAGAAGTCAGCCGCACGACCTTCTCCGATGCCAATTAGGCAGGCCGCTCACGAATCCAAAATCGCAGGCCAATGTCGGCGTGCGAAACAACTCATGCTATGCGTTGCATCCCGGATGATTGCAATCTGATAAACCTTGCAAGATGCCACATGCCTCTATTCGTCGAGCGCCCGAGCATTTTTCACGCAGCGAGAGCAAGTGCCGCTTCAATTGCAACAGCGCTTCGACGCGATCTTCGGTCTGACGAATATGGGCATCCAGTAGTGTATTGACGTCGCCGCAGTCCTGAGCAGGGTTATCTCGTAGGCCCAGCAGTATCCTGATTTCGCTCAGCGTCATGTCAAGCGAACGGCAATGACGAATGAACTGCAAACGCTCGATGTGCACATCGCTGTACAACCGAAAGTTGCCACCGCTTCGCGCTGGCTTTGGCAGCAGCCCTTCCTTTTCGTAGTAGCGGATGGTCACGACCTCGCACCCAGAGCGCTTGGCTAGATCGCCAATTCTGATTTCCATGCCTCAATCTCCATTTATCACTTGACTCTATAGTAACTATAGAGTTTTTAATGGAGGTTGTACAGAAGATTTGAAGGAGTTATCCATGAGTGAATGCGCTTCAAAGGCGTGTGGCTGCTCGGCTGGGCCGATCATGCAACCCACGACACAAGCCCCGCCGACAACCGGATCGGCTCAAGCGGTGTACCGCATCGAGAACATGGATTGCCCCACGGAAGAGGCGCTGATCCGAGGCAAGCTGGTTGGGCTGGCGGGTGTGGTTGGTCTTGAGTTCAACCTGATGCAGCGTACCTTGACCGTGCAGCACGAATTGCCTTCGCTGTCTCCCGTTGAACAGGCACTGAAGGCCATCGGCATGCAAGCTGTGCGCATGGATGAGGCGTCGGCTGGGCAGACAACCAAGCTGTCCATTGCCAAGATGGATTGTCCGACAGAGGAAGCATTGATCCGCAACAAGCTCGGCACCGTGGCCGGGGTTACCGGTCTCGATTTCAACCTGATGCAGCGCACGTTGTCGGTACGCCATGCTGACGGGGTTCTGCCGGATGTGCTTGTGGCACTACAAGCGCTCGGATTCGAGGCGCAGGTCGAGGACAAGGCCATGGCCGCGTCGCCATCGGCGTCCCCTGTGACAACGCAGACCAACTGGTGGCCACTCGGTATTTCCCTCATCGCCGCATCAGCGGCCGAAGCGGTCTACTGGTTCCACAACGGCAATCATTGGTCGGTCGTCATTCTGGCGCTTGTAGCGGTCTTGACGGGAGGCCTGTCCACCTACAAGAAGGGCTGGATCGCGCTCAAGAACCGTAACCTCAACATGAACGCCCTGATGTCCATTGCTGTCACAGGTGCCATGTTCATCGGCCACTGGCCCGAAGCTGCGATGGTGATGGTGCTCTTCGCGCTGGCCGAGGTGATCGAGGCCAAGTCATTGGATCGCGCCCGCAACGCCATCCGTGGACTGCTCGACCTGACCCCGGAGCAGGCCACGGTGCAACAGCCTGACGGCACCTGGCGAGAGGCAAGCGCCAAGCAAATCGCCATTGGCAGCCGAGTCCGGGTCAGACCGGGTGAGCGCATCGCGCTCGATGGCGAGGTGCTAGACGGACGCTCCACGGTCAACCAAGCCCCGATCACGGGCGAAAGCCTCCCGGTCGAGAAGTCCCCCGGCGATCCGGTGTTTGCGGGCACGATCAACGAATCCGGTTCCTTCGAGTACCGCGTTTCCTCCTTGGCCAGCAACTCCACTTTGGCCCGCATCATTCACGCGGTAGAGGCTGCACAAGGTAGCCGTGCGCCGACCCAGCGTTTTGTCGATCAGTTCGCCCGTTGGTACACGCCTCTCGTGTTCGCCCTAGCCATCGCCGTCGCACTGCTGCCCCCGCTTTTCATGGGCGCGGCATGGATGGACTGGATTTACCGTGCACTGGTTCTGCTGGTGGTTGCCTGCCCATGCGCCTTGGTGATCTCCACGCCGGTCAGCATCGTCAGCGGCTTGGCCGCCGCTGCCCGCCACGGCATTCTCGTTAAGGGCGGTGTCTATCTGGAAGAAGGCCGCAAGCTGCGCTGGCTGGCTCTGGACAAGACCGGCACAATCACGCACGGCAAGCCTGCTCAGACCGATTTTGTCGCATGGGGTCATGCACTCGCCTCGGATAGCCGCAGCATCGCTGCCAGTCTGGCGGCCCGCTCAGACCATCCGGTATCCAAAGCGGTGGCGCAGGCTGCGCAGCGGGATGGGGTTGCCTTGCTCGACGTGGCCGAGTTCAGCGCGCTGCCCGGTCGAGGTGTGCAAGGCCAAATCGACGGGGAGACCTACCATCTGGGCAACCACCGGATGCTGGAAGAGCTGGGGCAGTGCACACCAGAGCTGGAGCAGCGCATCGCAGCGCTGGAAACCGCAGGCAAGACCGTCGTGATGCTGGTGGGCGCAAAAGGGGTACATGGCTTATTCGCCGTTGCGGACACCATCAAGGACAGCAGCAAGAGAGCCATCGCCGAGCTGCATGCTCTGGGCATCAACACCGTGATGTTGACCGGCGATAACCCCCACACGGCACAGGCCATCGCCGCACAAGCCGGCATTGACCGCGCGCAAGGCAACCAACTGCCCGACGACAAACTGCGCGAAGTGGAGCAATTGTCCAGAAACGGCAAGGTTGGCATGGTCGGTGATGGCATCAACGACGCACCGGCCTTGGCGCGTGCGGACATTGGCTTTGCAATGGGAGCGGCGGGCACAGATACCGCTATTGAAACCGCCGACGTGGCCCTGATGGACGATGACCTGCGCAAGATTCCGACCTTCGTGCGCCTGTCGCGTGCGACAGCACAGGTGCTGATGCAAAACATTGTGCTGGCCCTTGGCATCAAGGCGGTATTTTTGGTGCTCACCTTCACGGGTCACGCGACCATGTGGATGGCTGTGTTCGCCGATATGGGTGCCAGCTTGCTTGTTGTCGGCAACGGCTTGAGGTTGTTGCGCCGATGAGCTGGAAACTCTTTCTCTATGACTGGGGTGGCCTGAACATCGCGTTGTTTCAAGCCATCAACACAGGCACGCCCGCCACGCTGAAACCACTGGCATGGTTCTTTGGCCTCGTGGGAAGTTACTGGACAGCGCCGCTGATGCTGTTGGGTCTGTGGTGGTGGTCGAAATCGGCTACAAACCCGGCGCGTGGTACGGCCGTTCGGCATCGCCTTATTGGTTTTAGCGCGGCCTTCTTGCTGGCGTTATTGGTCGCCACCGCCTTGAAGCTATGGTTCGACTTTCCACGCCCGCCTGCCGTCCTTGGCGACCTGGCGCGCGTCATCGGGGACAAAGAGCTTCACTACAGCCTGCCCAGCGGGCATGCCACCTATGCCGCGATGGTGGTCGGCGCGCTCTGGCCTTTGATGGGCCGCCGTGGTCGTCTCAGTTTAATGCTGTACGCCACATTGGTCGGCTGGTCGCGCATCGCGGCCGGAATGCACTTTCCGGCCGATGTGTTGGCGGGGTGGACGCTGGGATGGAGCTGCACGGCACTCGCCGGGTGGTTGCTGCCGTTGGCCGCCCCTGTGTGGCAATCGGCCCGCCGCACATCGGCTTGGGTCTGGTTCACCGTGGCCGCCAGTGCTGTCATGACCGATCAGCTCACGAAGTTCGCCATCATCCGCACGTTTGCCTACGGTGAGCAAGTCGAAATCACCCCGTTTTTCAACCTCGTTCATGTCCTGAATCCGGGTGCGGCATTCAGCTTTTTGGCGAACGCTGGTGGCTGGCAACGTTACTTTTTCATCACGCTGGGTCTGGCTGTTTCTGCTTGGCTGGGGCGCATGCTGTGCCAGCAACGGCCACGTCTCGAAGCGATGGGCTACAGCCTGATCCTTGGTGGTGCGCTCGGCAATGTCGCGGATCGTGTGCTGCGTGGATCGGTTGTCGATTTCCTCGACTTCCATTGGCAGCTTGTGCACTGGCCCGCCTTCAACCTCGCAGATGTGGCGATCACATCGGGTGCTGCTTTGCTCATCATGCAGATGCTAACCCAAGGCAAGGCGGTGGACACCGGCGCAAATGGGAATTATAATCATTCACAATGATATAATCCGAGAGTTTCCATGACTTGCCGAGCAACCTATCGCTGGCTGATGACTTTGCTGTTGGCGACTTGCGCGTTGATTGGCGGGCCAAGCTACGCAGCCGACACCACCGAACTCAAAGCCAAACAGATTTGGCAGCTTCTGGACTACGTCGCCGTCGATTACGGCGGCGCGGTCGCCAACGGTGCTGTCCTGAAAGCGTCGGAGTACGCTGAAATGCAGGAATTTTCAGCGACAGCCGAACGTCAACTGGGAGAATTACCTGACCAGACCGACAAGGGTCGCTTGTTGCAACAAGCGACCGCTTTGCGTGCTGCGGTAGCTGCCAAAGCCGATCCGGCCAGCGTAGCAAAACTGGCGCACGCGCTGTCCAGTGCGGTGCAAAAGGCGTACCCGTTTCCAGTCGCACCGACTGCCATGCCGGTCTTAGCGAAGGGAGGGCAGTTGTTTCAGGCCCAGTGTGCGGCCTGTCACGGTCAGCAAGGGCGCGGTGATGGCCCCCTAGCGGCATCCCTCAACCCCAAGCCGACCGCGCTGGCCGATCACATGCGGGCGCGCGAGCGCAGCTTATTCGCGCTACACCAAATTATCAGCAACGGTGTCCAGGGCACCGCTATGCAGGGCTTTGGCGCGTTGTCGGATGAAGACCGATGGGCATTGGCGTTCTTTGTTGGCACGCTACCTTATACGCAAAGCGACAAGGACGAAGGAGCCAAGCTCTGGCAAGCCAACGCGCAGGTTCGCCAGACGCTCGCCAGTCTGGATGTGCTGACGCAAACATCTGAGCATGTCTTGGCGGACAGGCTGGATGAGCCTTCCGCCAGAGCCCTGACGGCCTATTTGCGCGCCAATCCGAGCGCGCTGAATATCAGCAGTCCGAAGGGCACCGCGATTGCCAAAGCCAAACTCAGTGAGAGCGTGACGGCATTGCTGGCTGACGACCGTGCAGGTGCGACCAAGCTAGCCTTGTCTGCTTACCTCGATGGCTTCGAGCCGGTCGAACCGGCGTTGGCCACTCGCAATCGGCCGCTGTTCGAGAAGATCGAAGCCGCGATGGTGTCCTACCGGGCATTGATAGCCAATGGTTCGCCTGCCGATGTGCAGACAGCGGAGCTGCATTTGCGCGGCTTGCTGGATGAAGCGGACAAGGTGCTTGCCCCCTCCGACGACGATGCCGTGGCGGCCTTCATCGGTGCGTTAACCATCTTGCTACGTGAAGGATTGGAAGCCCTGCTGGTGGTCGTTGCCATGCTGGCGTTTCTCAAGAAAGCCGAACGGAAAGACGTATTGATCTACGTGCATGCAGGCTGGGCATCCGCGCTGGCCGCAGGCGGCATTACATGGGCAGTGGCAACTTACTTGGTCGGCGTCAGTGGGGCAAGCCGGGAGCTAACGGAAGGCTTTTCGTCACTCTTTGCCGCCGTGGTCTTGCTGGGTGTGGGCATGTGGATGCACCAGAAGAGCGTTGCCGGTCGTTGGCAGGTCTACCTCAAGGAAAAGCTGTCTTCGGCGCTCAACAAGCGCACGGCATGGTTCTTGTTTTCGCTGGCCTTCGTCGCCGTCTACCGTGAGGTGTTCGAGACGGTGCTGTTCTACGCAGCGCTCTGGACAGAAGGAAATGGCTGGCCCCTGCTGGCGGGCTTGGGCACTGGCATGGGAATCCTGGCCCTGCTGGCAGTCGTGCTGCTGCGCACCAGTGCGCGCCTGCCGATTGGCCAGTTCTTCGCTGCCAGCTCACTGCTGGTGGCCATACTTGCCGTGGTCTTGGCAGGCAAGGGCATCGCAGGTCTGCAAGAAGCAGGGTTATTGCATACCAGCCCAATATCGATCCCACGCATTGATCTGCTGGGCATCTATCCGTCGTGGCAAACACTCTCAGCGCAATTCGCTGTGTTATTCATCATTGTGGTGGTTTTTACGATCAATTCGCGGTCATCGCGTCAAATGGCAGTACAAAAAAGCTGATTTGACGGCGTGAATAGGTGAATTGATGCCGCGATGAGCGCCGTCATCCTCGAATCCGTGCTGACCATGTAGAGGCCAGTTTTTCTTTTACATCTTGGACAGCAGTCGTATTCCATCTGCGCGCAATTCCCCCTTGGGAGAAATATGCCGGTACAAGGTCTGTCGCGTGATGCCGAGCTCTTGGCACAGGTCGCCGACCTTAGTTTCAGTCTGCCCCATTGCCGCCATCGCCAGGCGCAGCTTGGCGGCGGTCATCTTGAAAGGCCGACCACCTTTCCTACCGCGCGCCCGCGCCGAGGCCAAGCCCGCTACTGTGCGCTCTGCGATCAGCTCGCGCTCGAATTCGGCCAGTGCGGCGAAGATGCCGAAGACCAGTTTGCCAGCAGCGGTCGTCGTGTCGATGGCCGCACCGTGGCCGCTCAGCACCTTGAGACCGACGCCACGCCCAGTCAGATCGTGCACGGTGTTGATCAGGTGCCGAAGGTCGCGCCCGAGCCGGTCGAGCTTCCATACGACCAAGGTATCCCCTGAACGCAACGCCTTCAAACAGCTCGCCAAGCCGGGACGATCCTCGCGCTTGCCGGATGCCTGGTCTTCGTAAAGATGCGCCGGGTCGACATCGGCGGCGATCAGCGCGTCGCGCTGCAAGTCAGTGGCCTGGGAGCCATCCGCCTTCGATACCCGCATGTAGCCGATTAGCATGTCATACCTGTCACATATACGTTCGATTATGTGACAGTATGCGCCGGAAAGCTCTAACCGTCAAAAGTTGTCACTTAACCCGTCATTCTGTCTAAGACATGCAAAGGGCCCATTAGGCTCGTAATGTGACAAAAATTCCGGGGGGATGCCTTCCTTTGCAAAGGTGGTGCGCAACTGTTCCAGGGAAGCGGGATCGCGCCGACCATAGGAAGCCAACGCGAACAGCGAGCGTGCCGTCTCGGGGTCGTGCCGCGCTTCAATGATCGCCTCACTGATAGCTTGGACCGCCCGTTGCCAGTGATTGACGGGTTCGGGCTTCGGCGCTTTCGCCGGCAGACCACTGGTGAACCCGGTTTGGGGCTCGGACCAGAACAGCTTTGCATGCTCGCCTGGCGGGCTGATATCCCTCACCTCGATCAAGCTGATTGCCGTTGCCGCCGCCTCCAGCATCTGCAACCGTATTGCCGGGTTCAGGGTTTCATACGGTCGCCACAGACTTTGCCCAGCACGCAGCGGATGCCCGCAGCCTTGCCAGACTTGGCGAAGATACCCCGCGTAGGTTCCGCACGCCGAAAGCGGGGTGTTCAGCTCATCGAGCAGCGTGCGTAGCAGTCGAAACCACAAACCAGCGTGGATGCGTCGGCGCGGCAGTTCCACATGGCCGGTCGTCAGTGCCTGCCAGGTACGCCGGTCCATCACTGCAATCGCGTCGCTGGCGGTGCGCGACGCAGTGTCGGCGTTCTCCCAGCCGAGAAACCGCCCAGGCACGCCCCAATAGGATTCCAGCCAGCAGCCATGCAGCGGGCAGCTCAGCATCAGGGGCAGCTTCCATGCAAGCAGTACGGCGTGGTTTGCCGGGTCGTTCAGACAGAGCGGACAGGCGCGATGTATCGGCTGGCTGGGCAGCCAGGCACGCCAGCTCGTGATGAATCGCGTCCTACGGCGGAGTTTCGGCAGCAGCACCGAGAGCTGGAACGCATAGGTTTCCAATGCGTCTGGAATCTGATCATCAAGGCTGTCCAGTAGCCAAGGCACCCAGCCGGCGAAACTCATGCAACGCAGCCGGTCCGGCTCGATGCCGCTCCGCTGGGAGAGCATCGCCAACAGCGCCAGTGGTGGCGCGGTATCCAGGTCATCAACCTGAGCGTGACCAAGATCGTGCTCCAGCAGCTCGGACACCTCCATGTGATAGCAAAGGGCCACGCGGTTGAGCCACGAAGACAAGGCTTCGCCTTCTCTGGGGGCCGGATGCAGTGGCCAGCGTGGCGCTGGCTTCACATCAGTTCCCGCTCGAATTGCCGCCGCCGCTCGCTGGGGCCGGTGTAGTCGGCCATGCTGAGCGTGCGGTGGTTGATCGCTTCCTCTCCGCTCTCCACGGCGACGATGGCCGCCGCCATCAGCAAGTGCGCCAGTTCGCCTATGGTGCCCTCGCTGCGTGTGAGCAGGTAGCGGGCCATGTCCAGCGTGGCAATCGACGAGGG
>DAIDAS010000145.1 GCA_027310505.1 bacterium | reverse complement strand
CGACAGCACGGTGAACCCCCAACTGCGCGAAGTGATCGGCGCGCTGGTGTCCGAGGTGGAAGGCGGCAAGCAGTTTTCTCAGGCATTGGCTTCGCACCCCAAGGTGTTCAGCCATGTGTTCGTCAGCCTGGTTCGGGCAGGGGAGCAGACCGGCAAGCTGCCGGAGGTATTCGATAATCTGGCGTCAACCCTGAAGTGGCAGGATGAGCTGATTTCCCAGACCAAGCGCCTGCTGGCCTACCCCATGTTTGTGATGGTGGTCGTGCTGGGGGCGATCACGTTCCTGATGATGTACCTGGTGCCGCAGATGGTGTCCTTTCTGCGCAACATGGGTCAGGAGCTACCCCTGGAGACCCGCATCCTGATTGCGGTTTCGGATCTGTTCGTGAATTACTGGTGGCTGATCCTGTCCTTGCCTGTTTTTGCGATTTTCGTTGTGAGCATCGCCATCAAGCAAAGCCCGCTGGCCTTGTACCGCTACGACTACGTCAAGCTGCATTTGCCCGTGACAGGTGAAATTTTGCAGAAAATCATCATGGCACGTTTTGCGCGCTATTTCGCCCTGATGTACCAGACCGGCGTACCCATTCTCGATGCCATCAAGACTTGTCAGGACATCGTCGCCAACCATGTGGTGGCCGACGCACTCGAACGCGCCTGGCAGCAGATCAATGCCGGTGACAGCATGAGTGAAAGTTTTCATAATGTGGGCTTGTTCCCGCCGCTGGTGGTGCGCATGATCCGTGTCGGCGAGAGCACGGGTGCGCTGGACAAGTCGCTCCTCAACATCAGTTATTTTTACGATCGCGACGTCAAGGAGTCGGTGGAAAAAATGCTGAAAATGCTTGAGCCTGCGCTTACGGTCATCCTGGGTATGCTGCTGGCCATGATCATGTTCGCGGTACTGGGCCCGGTGTACGATACGCTGGGCAAGCTGAAGCTTTAAGAAACGGATTGCGATGATCTCGAAAATCGTTCTGTATGCATTCCCCGACCGACTCACCGCCGGCCTCTGGCGCATGGGACGTCTGGTGACATGCGAGGTATTCCAGAACGATGAACGTGGGCTCAATGGGTTTCGGGGCTTTCTGCATCGCCACCAGGGAGTGCCGATCTACCTGATCGCCGATGCGGTGGAAGAAGACTACCGGGTCGAAACCGCGCCGCACACCTCGGGCAAGGTGCGCCAGGTTTTGCTCGAGCGAAAGCTGGGGCAGCTTTACCGCACCACCTTGTATCGCGCCGCGAAGTTCATCGGTCGCGAGCGCGAGCAGCGACGGGATGACATTTTCCTCCTCGTGGCCTTGAGCAATGCCGAGAGCATCCAGCCCTGGATACTGGCCATGGACGAGCAGCGCGCCCCGCTGGCAGGGGTTTATTTGCTGCCGATGGTTAGCCAGTTCCTGATAAATCGCCTGAAACTCACCGCCCCGCATCTGCTGCTGATGGACGGCCAGGTTTCCGGCCTGCGCCAGACCTATTTCCAGGATGGCAAGCTGCGCGTCAGCCGCCTGGCACCCGATGTTGCGTCGCCCAATGCCCGGCACCCCGAGCTCTACATGACGGAGGTGGAAAAGACCCGGCTCTATCTGCTGAGTCAGCGCCTGATTGCGTCTGATACGAAACTCAGTTTGCTGATACTGGTGAGCGGGGGAGCCGGGGAAGAAGTCTGCCGCGTGATTGGCAACGAACTGGGCCTGGAGTGCATGGCGTTGTCCTCGGAGAAGTTGGCCAGTCATATCGGGATTGACGTGCAGGCACTGCATAAATTCCCGGAACTGCTCTACATGCAGATCGTGGTCAAAGGGGGAATACCGGTCAACCTGGCACCTGTGGAGCAGACCAGGGATTACCTGGTGCATCGGCTACGTGGCTGGATTTGGTATGCATCTGCCGGATTGCTGCTTGGCAGCCTGATGGTTGCAGCCATGAATTTCAAGGAGACGCTCGACTACCAGACGCGCCTTTCTCAAGCCAAGCTGCAAACTACCGATTTCGAACGGCGTTATGATGAAGTCGCCAGAAATTTCCCTGCCACGCCTATGCCTGGGGGTGATTTGAAAGTGGTGGTCGAAATGCATCAGACCATTGCTGCAAATAATCGCACGCCGCAGAGACTGATGCATGTGGTGGCTGCCGCGCTGGATACGGCACCGGAAATCCAGCTTCAGCGCCTGCGCTGGAAGCTCACGGACGACCTGAATGCCAAGGATGACAGCAGTTCTTCCCAGTCTGCGAAGGGCACGTTAGCTCCGGCACAAGCGGTAAATGGTGCACCGGGCGTGCTGCGCGAACTTGGTTTTGTCGACGGTGAAATCAGGAATTTCAATGGTGACTATCGCGCTGCGCTGGATAGTGTCAACCGCTTGGCTGAGCGGATTCGGCAAGACTCTCGGGTGGAAAGTGTCGTTGTGGTGCAGCAGCCTGTGAATGTCAGCGCTTACTCCAGCCTGCAGGGCAGCACGCTGGATGCGCAGGCACAGCAGATGCCAGCCGCGCTGTTTAAGCTCAAGGTCATACTCAAAGTGGTGAACGCATCATGAAGCTGACGAGTCATGACTGGAAAGTCTTGCAGCTGCCATTGGTGGTGTTGGGCATCGTCGTTCTCGCCGTACTGCTGCTACTGGGATATACAGGCAAGCAAAAGGACCTGGCCATGCAGGCCATGCAGGCACAACAGAACCAGCTGCAGCAGGCGCATAACCGCTTTCAGACCTCCGGCGACGAGAAGGATGCCATCATCAAGTACATGCCGCCGTACCTCGATCTTGTCCGGAAGGGGTTTATCGGTGAAGAGCGTCGCATCGAGTGGATCGATGATTTGCGTACCATCAACCAGCAATACAAACTGTTTGGCATCACCTACAGCATTGGCGCACAGGAAACCTACAAGCCGCCGTTCAACGTGGCGATGGGATCTTTTGTGCTGCACCGCTCCCCCATGAAAATCGAAACACCACTGCTGCACGAGGGCGACCTGCTGACCATCGTCAATGCCCTGACCAGCCAGCATCGCGCGCCTTTCACCCTGCGCGATTGCGTGATGACCAGAACAGGTATGGTGGCAAAGAATAAATTTGCTCCCAATCTCAACGCCAGTTGCGATATCGATTGGCTGACCGTGACCGAACCGCCGCGTGATGGAGGTCATCCATGATGCGAATACTGCTGGTACTGGTGTTTCTGGTACCCCACTGGACATACGCTGAAGAGCGGTTGGGCCGGCTGTTTCTCACGCCCGCCGAGCGTAGCAACCTGGACTACGTGCGCCAGACCAGCAAACTACCAGAGAGAGTCATCAAGGCTGAAACTGCCGGGTCTGGAGATGGCGAACTTGCCCCGCCTGCATCTGCGGTTACCGTACAAGGATATGTAAAACGCAGCGACGGCAAAGGCACGGTCTGGGTCAATCGCCAGCCGTTGCGTGAAACCTCCTCGCAAGGCGACATCGGTGTCGGCCGGATCGGTGGAGCGGATGGGCGGGTGCGCCTGAAACTTTCCGGTGCAGACAAAGAGGTGGCATTGAAAGCCGGGCAAACCTACGATCCTGTGACTGGAGCAGTGGTCGAGCGTGCGCGGGATCTGCCTGAAGCCGCTAGGCAGGAAGTCGTTCCTGTGCCTGATGTCCAGAAAAAGCCCTGATTCAGAGTCTCCCGTGACTTCGCGGAAAATCAATGTTCGCTCCCAGCAAGGCATGACGCTCATCATGCTGGTGTTCATTGTCGGATTGGCAGCAACAGCCTTTGTGCTCAATGCGCTGAACACGCATACGGTCAAGATCGAGCGGGATAAAAAGACGGCTGCGGCGCTGGCGGAGGCGAAGGCGGCATTGATTGGGTGGGCGGCGACACAAACTACGCTTGCCAAGTTAGGTCAATTGCCCTGCCCTGAAGATACTGCATTGATTGGTCTGCCTACCGAGGGGACTGCTAAAACTTCATGTACGCTACCGGCGATTGGACGGTTACCATGGCGTTCATTGGGGCTGGGGGATTTAAGCGATGGTAATGGCGATAAGCTGTGGTACGTGGTTTCCCCCGGCTTCCGCAGTAACACGATCAATAGCGATACGCCGGCACAGCTGACGGTTGACGGGGTGGCTGGCCGTGCGGTTGCCATAGTCTTTTCCCCGGGCCCCATGTTGGCTGGGCAGGCCCGCCCAACCCCGACAATCGCAAACCCGCCAGATGTGGCGCAGTATCTTGATCTATCCAATAACGATGGAGACAACACATTTGTAACGGTGGGCGCTGTCACTAGCTTCAACGATAGGTTATTGACCATATCCCATGACGAGTTGTTCTCCGTAGTAGAAAAGCGGGTGGCAACCGAGGTGTTGAACTGCATGGATGCTTATGCCGCCATGCCAGTCGCAGTGCCGTTACCATTGCCACCAGTTGGAGCTTATCCTTGGCCCGCGAAACTCGATGCAACTTTGCCACCAACCTATATTGGCACCGTGAATAATTTTTTTGGCAGGGTGCCCGATAACCCAATGGGGGGGGGCTTGGTCAGGCGCATGCTCAATTCCAATTGGCGGGACGGGCTGGTGGCTAAATTGGAAAGAGATGGTGTTCTTTGCACTAGCGGATGGATATAAACCAACGGTCATTACTCCAGGTTGTGGTGCATGCCTGTCGGTGTCGCCTCCCTCTGTTGCCGCAGATAAGCGGGTTGTCGTACTGGTCGCGGGGCGGGCGCTGGCGGGGCAAACGCGATCGACTAGTGCTGATAAAGGCACTTTGACTAATTATCTTGAAGCCATCAACAGCGCAGGAGGGGTTTCGTTTACCCAACAAAATGTGACTTCAGGATATAACGATGTCGTGGTTTATCGCTGATGCTATAGGCTGAAATAGAAGGTAGAACATGAAGGATGCTTATGGATTTACGTTGGTCGAAATGGCCGTGGTACTGGTCATTGTCGGCCTCATGCTGGGTGGTTTAATGATTCCGCTGACTGCGCAGATGGATCAGAGTCGTGTCAGCGAGGCGCGGAAAGACCTGTCCGAGATCAAGGAAGCCCTGATCGGGTATGCCATCGCAAACGGAAGGTTGCCATGTCCTGATACTGATGGCGACGGTATTGAGAATGCATGCGGTACCACGACTAGTGCCGAATCGAGCCAAGGAAACTTGCCATGGGTGACACTGGGCATAGAGGGTACGGATCCGTGGGGCAGGCATTATCAATACCGGGTTAATGATGCTTTCGGTGCTGTAGGAACGCCTTTTTCTTTAAGCACTGTAGGAACAGGAACGACTACGGGGATTTTGCGCATTTGCGCTGATTATGTGTGCGCAGCGACATTGGCAATTAATGTTCCAGCCGTAATTTATTCCTCAGGAAAGAATGGAGCAGTGCAACCTCCTGTAGGCGCAGACGAGTTAGAGAATACAACGGACAAGACGAATGCCAAGTTTGATAGAACTTTTGTTAGCCATGAATTTGCTTCGTCTGGCGCAGCAAATGGGGAGTACGACGACATCCTGACCTGGATTTCGCCAAATATACTTTTTAATCGAATGGTGGCAGCAGGCAAGCTGCCTTAAAGCATGAACGACAACCAACTCCTCCGCTACAGCCGTCACATCCTTTTGCCTCAAATTGCCTATGAAGGGCAGGAAAAACTTGCGAAATCGCACGCCCTGATCGTGGGCGCTGGCGGCTTGGGCTCGCCCGTTGCTTTGTATCTGGGCGCTGGCGGCGTTGGAAAATTGACTGTCTGCGATTTCGATCATGTCGAGCTCACCAATCTGCAGCGGCAGGTGATACATAGCACGCAGGCGCTTGGCCTCAACAAGGCAGTATCGGCGCAACAGACGTTGGCGGCGATCAATCCTGAGATCACCGTGGTGCCGGTTCAGAAGAAATCCACCGAGGAGGAATTTGCCGAGCTGGCACGGGATGCGGATGTGGTGATCGACTGCAGCGACAACTTTCGCACTCGCTACGTGCTTAACAAGGTGTGTGTGCAACTCAAGAAGCCGCTGGTTTCAGGCGCTGCGATCGGGTTCGAAGGGCAGGTGACGGTATTCGATATGCGTCACGCCAGCAGCCCGTGTTATCACTGCCTGTTCCCCGACGTGGGTGCCGCGGATGGTGTGGGTGAAATGCGCTGTGCGGAGCATGGCGTATTTGCGCCGCTGGTAGGCATGATCGGCACGACCCAGGCCGCAGAGGCGATGAAGCTGTTGCTTGGCTTGGGCGAAAGCCTGGAAAGTCGACTGCTGTTGCTGGATGTCTTGGCGATGGAGTGGCGCAGTATCAAGCTCAGTCGCGACCCGGCCTGCACGGTTTGCGGCGGGCAGCGTAACGCCGCCTGATTATAGCGAGGTACCTGCGCCCTAAGTTACTTGCCCCCCAACAGACTCTTGACCGCGCCCACCAGGTCGGCCGGTAGTACGACTATTTTGCTGTTCTCGGAGGCTGAGAGTTTCTGCATGGCCTGGATGTAACGGTCGCCAAGCAGGAAGGTGGCCGAGGCATTGCTGTCCTTTACCGCGTCGCCGATGATGCGCATGGATTCGGCCGAAGCCTTGGCGGCGACTTCCTGAGCCTCGGCATCCTTGCGGGCGGCTTCGAGCCGGGCCTCGGCGTTGAGGATGATGGCCTGTTTTTCACCTTCGGAGCGGGTCACCAGCGCCACTCGTTCACGTTCGGCAGAAGCCTGCATCTCCATCGCGCGCTGCATGTTGGGCGAGGGCTTGATGTCCTGGATTTCAACGGATTTCACGGTCAGGCCCCAGTCGATGGCCTCGTCGGCGATGGCGGTTTTCAGATGTGCCTTGATCTGTTCACGCGATGAAAGTGCCGCATTCAGCTCCATGCCGCCAATAATGGAGCGCAGGCTGGTCTGCACCATGTTGCGCATGGCTTCGCGGAAGTTCTCGATGCCATAGACCGCGCGCTCCAGATTGCTGACCTTGATAAAGGCAATCGCGTTGGCGAGGATGACCGCGTTATCCTTGGTGATCACCTCCTGCTCGGGCACGTCGAGGATGATGTCCTTGGTGGTGACCTTGTAGCGCACCTGGTCGATGAACGGAATGATGATGTTGAGGCCGGGCGTCAGGATGCTGCTGAAACGTCCCAAGCGTTCCACGACCCACTCTTCGCCTTGCGGTACGATGCGGATGCCGAGCCACAGTGCAACGGCCAGAGGAAATAACAGGACGATCAGAAAAGGGGTCATGGGTGGCTCTTCCTATTGATGGTGGTTGGTGCGTATGACACGCAGAAAATTGCCTTCAATGCTGATGACTTCGGCCTGCTCCCCGGCATCAATCGATTCGTCGGAGATAATCATCCATTCGCGGCTGCTCATCACCGGCACCGTAAAGAGGATGGTGCCGATCTGCTCTGGTGAAACCGTCAGGGTGATGCGGCCTATCTTGCCGATGGTGTCGTCTTGCGACTGCCCGACGCGCGAGATGGATTGCTGCGCCTGGTATTTGCGTCGCCATACCGCCAGCGAGATGAGTGAAAGCACCGAGAATGCCAGCAACTGCAACGCTAGTGGAGAGCTTGGAAAAACAGCCAGCAGCAGCGCCACACACAGGGCGGCGATGCCGAACCAAAGAATGTAGAAGGTTCCGCTCAGCAGCTCGATGCTGAGCAATACCAGGCCGAGTATGGCCCAAGCCCACAAGGGTTGCTGCATATCAAACTCCCGGGTCATCAGTGGCTTCCATCGTATCAGAATTGGTGCTGGCTGACATTGCGCGCGGTTAGGCGTCAGGGCGTATGCCTATGGTAAAATCGCGCCCCATGAGCGAACTCGATAAATCTTTTGAACCCAAGAACATAGAAGCCCGTTGGTACTCCTTTTGGGAGGACAAGGGTTACTTTGCCGCCGGTCTCGACACGGCCAAATCCGACAACTTCTGCATCCTGCTACCGCCGCCCAACGTCACCGGCACGCTGCATATGGGCCATGGCTTCAACCAGACCATTATGGATGCCTTGACGCGTTACCATCGCATGCGTGGCGCCAATACGCTGTGGCAGCCAGGCACCGATCATGCCGGTATCGCTACGCAGATCGTCGTTGAGCGCCAGTTGGACGCCCAAGGCGTGTCGCGCCACGACCTCGGCCGCGAGAAATTCCTGGAAAAAGTCTGGGAGTGGAAGGAATACTCCGGCGGCAGCATCACCAAACAGATGCGTCGCCTAGGCACTTCGCCGGACTGGTCGCGCGAACGTTTTACCATGGATGCGGGGTTGTCCAAGATCGTCACCGAAACTTTCGTGCGCCTGTACAACGAAGGCCTGATCTACCGCGGCAAGCGGCTGGTGAACTGGGACCCCAGGCTTCACACTGCGGTGTCCGACCTGGAAGTGGTGAGCGAAGAAGAAGACGGCTCCATGTGGCACATCCGCTACGCGCTGGCGGATGGCTCGGAAAGCCTGGTCGTGGCGACGACCCGTCCGGAAACCATGCTGGGCGATACCGCCGTCATGGTGCATCCGGAAGACGAGCGCTACCGGCATCTGATCGGCAAGAAGGTGAGCCTGCCACTGACTGATCGTGAAATCCCCATCATCGCCGATGAATACGTGGATCGTGAGTTCGGTACCGGCGTGGTCAAGGTGACCCCGGCGCACGATTTCAACGACTATGCCGTTGGCCAGCGCCACCAGTTGCCGCTGATTTCCATTCTGACCCTGGATGCCAAGATCAACGATCATGCGCCAGAAAAATACCGCGGCATGGACCGCTTC
>DAIDAS010000138.1 GCA_027310505.1 bacterium | reverse complement strand
GTATAAGGGAGCTTGGACCTATTTCACCACGCACCAGCTCAATGGATCGAACGGTTTGCTCTGGTGGCGCAGTTCAAAGTACAGCCCGGCCTCTTCATTCCCGCCGCTGTTGCCGACGGCAGCGATGCTGTCACCGGCGGTAACGGTATCGCCCACTTTTCTGAGCAGCGCCTGGTTGTTGCCGTACAGGCTCATGAAGCCGTTGCCGTGATCGATGATCATCAGGTTGCCAAAGCCGCGTAGCCAGTCGGCGAATACCACCCTGCCGTCGGCAATCGATTTGACCTCTTCGCCATCGGAGGCCTTGATGAACAGGCCTTTCCACGAGATGCCGCTGTCTTCGCGCATGGCGCCAAAACGGTTGACGATGTTGCCGCGTACCGGCAAGTGCAGTTTGCCTTTGAGTGCGGCGAACCCGCTACCCGAGAACGCCTGGGTGGGGATGTCATCATTCTTGCGCCCCGCTTCCTGTCGCTGTTTTTGCGGTTTCGGTTGTGCGGGAATGATGCGCGCGAGCCGCTCCACCAGGTCGGAAAGACGTTTTTCGTCGCGCCGCAGCTTGGAGATTTCACCGCGCTGGGCCTTGATCTGCGAGGCCAGCTTGTTCAGCACGCTCTTGCGTTCGGTCTTTTCGGATTCCAGCTGCTTGCGCTGGTTTTCCTGCTCGGTCTTGAGATCGTTGATTTCCTTCAGTGCCGCGCTGGTCTGGTCGTTCAGGATGGCGACGCGGCCCAGGTTTTTTTTCAGGCTGTTGATCAGGTCGGCGCGGGCGCGGGCCACATAGCTGAAATACTGCAGTTCGCGTGCGACGGCGCTCGGGTCGTGCTGCGTCAGCACAACCTGCACATACCCGTGCTGGCCATTCAGGTATTGCTGGTACAGCTGTTTGCCCAGCAGTTGCTGCTGGTGCTGGATCGTCTCGGACAGGCTGGATTTCTCGTGCTGCAGCGATTGCAATGCGTTGCGATTGGTTTTTTGCTGTTTGGCGAGTTCGAACAGTTTGCGGTTGGCTTCGCTGATCGATTGCTCGCTCTTCTTGAGGGCGTCGGCCGCTTCGGAGTGTGCCTCTTGTGTGCTGTCGAGTTCCTTTTTCAGGGATTCGATGCGGCTTTGCAGCTGTTCCAACGCCTCTTTCGAGGCTTCGGTCTTGCCAGCCTGCGCGATGCCGGGCAGGCAAAGCACGGCGACGGCAAGCGCGGCTGTCAGGGGCGCAACTATCGGCGCGCGGCATCTTCTCATGTTACTGGCCCATGTTACTGGGCATTGGCTACGGTGAGAGGTTGTTCCGCGAATTCCACCAGTGGCCGCCCGGTCATCTCGGCTGGTTGGGGCACGCCCATCATATGCAGCAGAGTGGGCGCGATATCCGACAGGGCGCCAGTGTCGGCCATGCGTGCAGGGCGGCCGATGTACACGAGCGGTACCGGGTTGGTGGTGTGCTGGGTGTGCGGCTGATGATGGATATGGTCTTCCATGCATTCCGCATTGCCGTGGTCGGCGGTGATGATGACCTCGCCGCCGATTTTCTGCATGGCGGCCACCGCGCGCCCGACGCAGGTGTCGATAGCTTCGATGGCCTCGATAGCGGCCGGCAGGTTGCCGGTGTGGCCAACCATGTCGGGGTTGGCGTAGTTGCAGATGATGAGGTCATATTTCTGGCTGAGGATGGCTTCTTCCAGCTTGTCGGTGACCTCGAACGCGCTCATTTCGGGCTGCAGGTCGTAAGTGGCAACTTGCGGGGAAGGCACCAGGATGCGGTCTTAGCCGGCGAAAACGTTTTCATCGCCGCCGTTGAAAAAGAACGTGACGTGGGGATATTTTTCGGTTTCGGCAATGCGCAGCTGTTTCAGCCCCAGTGATGCGATGTACTCGCCCAGGCTGTTCCGGATTGACTCCGGCGGGAATGCGGCCTGTGCCGATAGCTCATTCTTGTTGTACATGGTGAGGGTGTAGAACCCGCCAAGTTTGGGGATGTGCTTGCGTGGAAAGCCGTCGAAATCCTGGTCGAGAAAGGCGCGGGTCAGTTCGCGGGCGCGGTCGGAACGGAAATTCATGTAAACGATGACATCGCCATCTTCGACAGTGACTGGCCAGCCGATTACGGTGGCCTTGACGAATTCGTCCGTCTCGCCGCGTGCATAGGCGGCATCCAGCGCCTGCATGGCGGTCGCGGCGCGAAACTCGCCATCGCCACGGGCAATCAGGTTGTAAGAGGCTTCGACGCGCGACCAGCGATTGTCGCGGTCCATGGCGTAAAATCGGCCGATGATGGAGGCGATACGGCCGGCACCCGCGTGCTTGAAGGTTTCTTCCAGGCGAAGAATGAAGGTTTCAGCGCTCTTGGGCGGTGTGTCGCGGCCATCCAGAAAAGCATGCACGTAGATTTTTTGCAGGCCGGCGCGCGCGGCCATTTCGACCATGGCGTGAATGTGGTGCTCGTGGCTGTGAACGCCGCCGTTGGAGAGCAGTCCGAAGATGTGCAGCGCACGATCATTGTTTTTGGCGGTTTGCACGGCTTCTGTCAGCGCGGGGTTAACAAAAAAATCGCCGTCTGAAATGGCGAGGTTGATGCGCTCGAATTCTTGATACACCACGCGACCGGCGCCGATATTGAGGTGGCCGACTTCGGAGTTGCCCATCTGGCCGTCCGGCAGGCCCACGAAATGTTCGGAGGCGTTGATCAGGGTGTGCGGGTTCTTGTTCCAGAGCTTGTCCCAGTTTGGCTTGTCGGCCAGCGCGACGGCGTTGTCGGCGATTTCATCGCTGTAGCCGAAGCCGTCGAGTATCAGCAGCAGGGTGGGGGTGACTTTCATTGCCGTCAAAATTTCTTGAGCTCTCTAAAATCGCGATGAACGGGCGCTATTCTATTATATTTCAAAGGGTTTTGCATTATACTTGCGGTGTGTTTACCCATTATGACAGCGCCTTGCCGGCGTGATTTTCCCTGTGGCGACATCAACATTCATGCAAAAAGCCAATCCACCTGAAATTATCGATCGCGACGAACATATCGAGCTGGCGTCGCTTGCGCTCAAGGCCATGTCACACCCGCTGCGGCTAAAGATTCTGTGCGTGCTGGGCGACCAGGAGGTGAGTGTGCAGGATATCGTCGAGCGTGTCGGTACTTCGCAAAGCAACATTTCCCAGCATCTTGCCATTCTGCGCGACAAGGATGTGCTGCGTACCCGCAAGGACGCCAACCGCGTGTATTACCGCGTGAGCGATCCGCGCACGCTCAAGCTGATCGAGCTGATGCGCGACGTATTCTGTTAATCAGGCCCATCCCGCTGCCGCTTGATATTGCAAGTATATTAGAATATACTAATTTACCAATTCTTAGAGGTGTTGGTAATGAAGCGAGTCTGGATTCTGTGGATGTTGTTGCCTGGCTATGCCATGGCGGCGCTGCCGTTTGCGACAGTCGAGGTGGCCTATCGACCGGTGGACGCTGGCTATGCAGCCGAGGCGTTGGTCGAGGCGGGGCGCGAATCCACGCTGGCGGCGCAGGTGGCGGGGCGCATTCTGGACCTGCGTGTGGATGCGGGCGATGCGGTCAAACAAGGCCAGTTGCTGGCGCGCATCGACGACAGCGAGGCGCGCAACAGCATTGCCGGCAACCAGGCGCAAGTGGCGCAGGCGCAGGCCAATCTGGTCAATGCCCAGGCGCAGTACGAGCGCGCCAAGCAATTGGTGGCGCGCAAGTTCATGAGTCCGTCTTCCCTCGATAAAGCGCAGGCCGACTATCAAGCGGCGCAAGCGCAGGTCACCGCGGCCAAGGCCGGCGTGGCGCAATCCTCCACCACACGCGGTTTTTCCACGATTTCCGCGCCGTTTGGCGGCCTGGTGTCGGCGCGCTTGGCGCAGGTCGGTGAAATGGCCAGCCTGGGGCGTCCGTTGCTGACCATGTTCGACCCCGCAACGCTACGCGTGGTGGCCTCGGTGCCGCAGGAGCAGTTGGCTGATGTGCGCAAGGCCGGTCGCGCCAGCGTCGAATTCCCGGCCCAGGGCAAGTGGATCGAAGCCGCTTCGGTGACGGTGCTGCCATCGGCTGATAGCAGGACGCACATTTCACAGGTGCGCATTGAATTGCCCAAGGACGTGACTGGCATCTATCCCGGCATGTTCGCACGCGCGCATTTCGCTGTCGGGCAGGCAAAAAAACTGCTGGTGCCTGCGGCGGCCATCGTGCGTCGCAGCGAAGTGAGCGCGGTCTATGTCGTGACGGGCGAGCGCGTGCAGTTGCGCCAGGTGCGCTTGGGTGAAGCCGCGTCCGGCGATCAGGTCGAAGTATTGGCCGGTCTGGAGGCAGGCGAACGTCTTGCGCTGGAGCCGGTGAAGGCCGGGATCTACCTCAAGTCGCAGGGCGCGAAGCACTAATGACAACTTCCACACCTCGGATAGGCATCTCGGGGCGCATTGCCCGTTTTTTCCTGCAATCGCAGCTGACGCCATTGCTGGCTATCATGGCCGTGTTGCTCGGCCTGTTTGCCGTGCTGGTGACCCCGCGCGAGGAAGAGCCGCAGATCAATGTCACCATGGCCAACGTTTTTGTGCCTTTCCCCGGGGCTTCGGCCAAAGAGGTGGAAAGCCTGATCAGTACCCCGGCCGAGCAGGTGCTGGCGCGTATCGCCGGGGTGGAGCATGTCTACTCCGTGTCGCGGCCGGGCATGGCGACGATTACGGTGCAGTATGAAGTCGGCCAGGACCAGACCAAATCCCTGGTCAACCTGTACGACACCGTCTTTTCCAAGCGTGACTGGCTCTCGCCCAATCTGGGGGCGGGCGAGCCTATCATCAAACCGATCGGCATCGACGATGTGCCGATCGTGTCGCTGACCTTGTGGACTGCCGACGACACGCGCGGCGCGTTCGACTTGGAGCGTGTGGCGCATGCACTGGAAATCGAGTTGAAGCGTATCAAGGGCACGCGTGAAGTCACCACTATCGGCGGCCCGGACAACGTGGTGCGGGTGCTGCTCGATGCACAACGGCTGGCCGCTTTCGGCATGTCGGCACAGGATGTGCGTGACGCCCTGCAAGTCGCCAATGCCTCGCAGCCGTCAGGCAAGATCGTGAGCGGCAATCAGGAAATCCTGGTGCAGACCGGCACTTTTCTCGCCGGTAGCGAAGACGTCAAACGGTTGATGATCGGGGTGCACGGCGGCAAGCCGGTATTCATGACCGATGTGGCGCAGGTGCTGGATGGTGCGGATCTGCCGGCGCGCTACGTCTGGCTGGGCCAGGGCGGTGCGACCAAGGCGCCGGGCGAGCACCCGGCCGTGACCGTGACAGTTTCCAAGAAGCCGAGCGAAAATGCGGTGGATATCGCCCGTGCCGTCACGCGCTGCGTGGAGCAGTTGCGGGGTACGCTGATCCCGGAGGGTGTGCAGGTCACGGTCACGCGCAACTACGGCGAGACTGCCAATGACAAGGCGCAGAAGCTGATCGGCAAGCTGGCGTTTGCCACCAGCTCGGTCGTCCTGCTGGTGCTGTTTGCGCTCGGACGGCGCGAGGCGGTCGTGGTGGGTACGGCAGTCATGCTGACGCTGGCGGCGACCTTGTTCGCTTCGTGGGCGTGGGGCTTCACCCTGAACCGGGTATCGCTGTTCGCGTTGATTTTTTCGATAGGCATCCTGGTGGATGACGCCATCGTCGTGGTCGAGAACATCCACCGTCGGCGCGAACTGGATCCGGCGCGGCCTTTCGCCGACATCATCCCGGAGGCAGTGGATGAAGTGGGCGGCCCGACCATCCTCGCCACCTTTACCGTGATTGCCGCGCTGCTGCCGATGGCTTTCGTGACCGGCCTGATGGGGCCGTACATGAGCCCGATTCCGATCAACTCCAGTTTCGGCATGCTGATTTCGCTCGCAATCGCTTTCATCGTCACGCCGTGGCTCAGCTACAGGCTGCTGAAAAAACATGTGACTACGCATGGCACCGAAGGTCATGCAACCAAACCGACAGCGATCCAGAGGTTTTTCGTCAGAGCGCTGACGCCTTTCCTGCAGCGCAAGCAAGGCGCACGCAAGCGCAGGCAACTCGGTCTGGCCATCGTGGTGCTGATTGCCGTCTCGGTCTCGCTCGCTGCCTTCAAGCTGGTGGTGCTCAAGATGCTGCCGTTCGACAACAAGTCGGAATTCCAGGTGGTGGTGGATATGCCGGTCGGCACGCCGCTGGAGAAAACCGCGGCGGTGCTGCGCGAGATGGGCGCCTATCTCGCCACGGTGCCGGAAGTGACCGATTACGAAGCCTATGCCGGCACGGCCTCGCCGATCAATTTCAACGGGCTGGTGCGTCAGTATTTCCTGCGCAGCGCGCCGGAGCTGGGCGATATCCAGGTCAACCTGGTGGACAAGCACCACCGTGCCCTGAAGAGCCACGAGATTGCGGGCAAGGTGCGCCCTGAGTTGCAGAAAATCGCCAACCGCCATGGCGCTGACCTGAAGGTGGTGGAGGTGCCGCCTGGGCCGCCAGTGATGTCGCCTGTGGTGGCGGAGGTGTATGGCCCCGACTATGAAGGCCAGATGCGTGTTACCAAAGAGGTCAGGGCAGGATTCGAGAAAACGGCGGATATCGTGTTCATCGACGACAGCGTGGAGGACAACGCCGAAAAACTGGTGCTGCGCGTGCTGCAGAACAAGGCGGCGCTGATGGGCGTTTCGCAGAAGGATATCGTCGAGACCATGAAAATGGGCCTGAGCGGCGAATATGTGACGCCGACCCACAACCCTACGGCCAAATACGAGGTGCCGGTGCGCATTTCGCTACCGCCGGCCCGGCTCAACAACTTGGATGAACTGCTCAAGCTGCGTGTCAGGGCAAAGGACGGCACGCTGGTGCCGCTGTCCGAGGTGGTGGAATCCAGCCCGACGATGCGCGATAAAACCATCTACCACAAGGACTTGCTGCCCGTGGTGTATGTCGTGGGCGACATGGCGGGCAAATTGGATAGCCCGCTGTACGGCATGTTCGGCATCCGCTCCGTGATCAACGGCATGTCCCTGCCCGAAGGCGGCAGGCTGGGCGAACATTTCATTGCCCAACCCGCAGACCCCTATGCCGGTTACAGCCTGAAGTGGGACGGCGAATGGCAGATTACCTACGAAACTTTCCGCGACATGGGGCTGGCCTATGCGGTAGGCCTAGTGCTGATCTACCTACTGGTGGTGGCCGAGTTCAAGTCGTACGTGACGCCGCTTGTCATCATGGCGCCGATTCCGCTGACGGTGATCGGCGTCATGCCGGGGCATGCGCTGCTCGGTGCGCAGTTCACCGCCACCTCGATGATCGGCATGATCGCGCTCGCCGGCATCATCGTGCGCAATTCCATCCTGCTGGTGGATTTCATCAACCAGCAGGTGGCGCAGGGCGTGCCGTTCGAGCAGGCGGTCGTCAACGCCGGGGCGGTGCGTGCCAAGCCCATCGTGCTAACCGGGTTGGCCGCCATGATCGGCGCATTCTTCATCCTGGACGACCCCATTTTCAACGGACTGGCCATCAGCCTGATTTTCGGCATCCTGGTTTCCACCCTGCTCACGCTGGTGGTGATCCCGGTGCTTTATTACGCATTCAATTACAAACGACTTGAAAGAGGTACTTTATGACTATCAACCGTGTTGTCCGCATCATCGCCGGCTTTTTCATCCTGTTGTCGCTGGCGCTCGCTCACCTCAATGGACAGGCTGATCTCTCGCATTTGTCCTGGCTGTGGTTCACCGCATTCGTGGGATTGAACCTGTTCCAGAGCGGCTTCACCAATTTCTGCCCGATGGACAAGATCCTCAAGCGACTCGGCGTGAAGGAAACCTGCACGTCTTGCTGATGGCAGCCTCACGCGAGAGAACCGTCGCTCTCTTCGGCCTGATGCTGATCGGGCTGATGCGGGTGCAGTCATTGTGTTCACTCTGCGCGCCGACTATGCCACACTGGAACACTGGATGCAGCGGGGCATGAGGGATCAGGTGGCGGATCGGGAGCTCCCCGAGCTTAACCGCGCGTTGGTGAACATCCATCGCGAATCATTGCTCTCGCCTTTTGTCGAATTGGTGGATGTCTCTTCCATCGTGCGTCCCGGCGCTGGTTTGCCGGTAGGCGTTTCTGCTGGCTTTGAAGGGGGCGGGCAGCTCTTGCCCAGTTGCGAGGGGCATCTGTTTGTGGTGTTGCTGGAAGGCTGCCGGAAAAATGGCCGAAACGAATTTGATTTTTTGATGACTGAAGTTCGACAACCTAATCAAGGAGTAAGTATCGATGGATTTTATCAAGCAGAATGTTCTGTTGATTGGTTTGGCACTGGTTTCCGGCGCCATGTTGCTGTGGCCGATGCTGCGGCGCGGCACAGCGGGTGGGGCGGGTGTGTCGCCCAATGAAGCCGTGCTGCTGATCAATCGCGAACATGCCACAGTGCTGGATGTGCGCAATGCCAACGAATTCGCTGGCGGGCATATCACCGACGCCCTCAACATCCCGCTCGCCGAGCTCGAGGCGAGGCTGGGTGAGTTGGCCAGATACAAAGACAAGCCGCTGCTCGTCAACTGCCAGGGCGGGGTGCGTTCCACCAATGCCTGTGCCGTGCTGAAAAAGGGCGGGTTCAGTCGTATCTATAATCTCGATGGTGGTGTCAATGCCTGGGTGCAGGCCAAGTTACCGGTGGTGAAGGAGTCGTGATGGCTAAAGTGACGATGTATACCTCGGCCACTTGCCCCTATTGTGCCCATGCCGAAAGGTTGCTGGCGAGCAAGGGCGTGATGGAGATCGACAAGGTGCGCGTTGATCTTGAGCCGCAACGCCGGTTCGAGATGATGGAAAAGACCGGCCGCCGCACAGTTCCGCAAATCTGGATCGGCGAGCGCCATGTCGGCGGATTTGACGACTTGAGTGCGCTGGATCGTGCCGGGGAACTGGACAAGCTGCTGGCTGATTGCTACTAAAAACGGTTAGAATAAGCTTTTTAACCCAACGATCAGGAAGTTACCATGGCAGAAGAGCAGCAGGCAGAACAGCAATCGCAAGAGCCGGTATTCGGCATCGAGAAGGTCTACGTCAAGGACCTTTCCCTGGAGATCCCGAATGCGCCGCACGTCTTCCTGCAGCGCGAAACCCCGGAGGTGAGCATTGAGCTGCACAATGCCGGCACCGCGATTGGCGAGGGCGTGTACGAGGCCGTGATCACCGTCACTGTCACTTCCAAGATCGAAGACAAGACCGTGTTCCTGGTGGAAGTAGCGCAGGCCGGCATCTTCCAGATTCGCAATGTGCCTGAAGAAAACATCGAGGGCATTCTCGGTGTGACCTGCCCCAATATCCTGTTCCCTTATGCACGCGAAGCGGTGTCCGATCTGGTGACACGTGCCGGTTTCGCGCCGGTGCTGCTCAACCCGATCAATTTCGAGGCGTTGTTCCTGCAGCAAAAGCAGCAGCAGGCAGAGCAGGCTCAGGCTGGTGCAGTCACGCATTAAGTTCTTGTTTGTCCTGCCAGCACTCCTGTTGCCGGCAGCCGCCTGGGCGCTGGATTTCCGTTCCATATCCGCGCCCAAGGCGGTACTCTTCGATGCGCCGTCAGCGCAGGCGAAGAAGCTTTTTATCGTTGGCCAGCAGTATCCGGTCGAAGTCATCGTCAATCTCGGCGACTGGGTCAAGGTGCGCGATAGCCGCGGCGAACTGGCCTGGATCGAAGCCAAGCAACTTTCTGCCAAGCGATCGGTACTGGTGACCGTGCCGCAGGCAGAGGTGCGCGAATCCGCTGACGAGGCGTCGCGGCTGGTGTTCCGTGCTGAAAAAGATGTCGTGCTGGAACTGCTCGATGCGGGCTCTGACGGCTGGGCAAAGGTGCGCCATCGCGATGGCCTGACCGGATATATCCAATTATCCAAGGTGTGGGGATTATGAAAATAGCCGTTCTTGGCGCCGGTGCCTGGGGTACTGCGCTAGCTATCCATCTGGCGCGTCAACACTCCGTTCTGCTTTGGGCGCGCAATGCCGAGCATGTAGAGGCGATGCGGGCGGCGCGCTCCAACACGCGCTATCTGGGTGACTACCCATTCCCTGAGACGCTCCAGCTTGAAGCCGATCTGCAAAAGGCGCTGCATGCGGCCGACCTGATTCTTTCCGTAGTGCCGACTTCCGGTGTCCGTGCCATGATGCGCGAGATCAAAGCATCGCGCTGCCGGGCGCCGGTCGTGTGGGCGAACAAAGGCCTGGAGGGCACAACGGCGAAACTGCTGCATGAAGTGGCGGCGGAGGAGCTGCCGTTCGGCCAGTTCTGGGGCATTCTGTCGGGCCCCAGTTTCGCCAGCGACCTCGCCAAGGGGCTGCCGACGGCGATGACGCTGGCCTCAAGCGAGGCTGGATTCGCACAAGAAGCGGCGACCGCCTTCCATGGCGGCACGGTGCGCGTTTACACCAGTCATGATGTTGTCGGTGTCGCGGTGGGCGGCGCGCTCAAGAACGTGATGGCCATTGCCGCCGGTATCAGCGATGGCATGGGATTCGGTAACAACGCCCGTGCCGCGCTGATTACACGTGGCCTGGCGGAGATCACGCGTTTCGGTCTGGCAGTCGGCGGTCGGGGACAGACCTTTATGGGGCTGGCCGGCGCCGGGGACCTGATTTTGACCTGTACCGGTGATTCCTCGCGTAATCGCACCGTGGGCCTGCGTCTGGCACGGGGTGAAACGCTGGAACAGATCATTTCGTCGCTTGGCCATGTGGCCGAGGGTGTGCACACCACACGCGAAGTGCATAACCGTGCCCGTCAGCTCGGGGTGGAAATGCCGATCACCCATGAAGTGAATCGGGTGCTTTCCGAGGGACTGTCACCGCGCGAGGCAGTGGAGAATCTGCTCGGGCGTGAACAGAAGGCGGAGCATTACTAGTCGGCCGGCCGACGGCTAACCGCCATTCTCGAAGCCGTTCTGGCGCCAGGCTTCATACACGATCACTGCGGCCGCGTTGGAAAGATTCAGGCTGCGGCTGTGGGGCAGCATGGGCAGTCGAATGCACCGCTCTGGTGCGATAGTTGCCAGGATCTCCGGCGGCAACCCGCGAGATTCCGGGCCGAATAGAAACACATCTCCCGCTTGGTATGTCACCTGGTCATACCGTTCGCGGCCTTTGGTCGTGACGGCGAATATCCTGCGCCCCTGTAGTTTTTCAAGGCAACTTTCCCAGCTTTCGTGCACTTGCAGTGCGGCGTATTCGTGATAGTCCAGGCCGGCACGTTTCAGTTGTTTGTCTTCCAGGGCGAACCCCAGTGGCTTGACTAGATGGAGTTGCGCGCCGCTATTGGCGCATAGGCGAATGATATTGCCGGTGTTCGGAGGGATCTCCGGCTGGTAAAGAATGATCTCAATCATGGAAAAAATATTTTTTCTATCAAATAGATGAAATGTATTTTAATAAACCAAATTCACTGATTATGAGGCATGCGTGGCGCGCCAGGGATGCCGGGCAACTGTCGCCGCAACTCTACCGGTTTGTCGAACAGCGGTTGAAGCAGATCAGGCAGCCGCGTTAATCCTTGAGAGTGCGCGCCGCCACCCAACACTCAACATGCGCTGCGCCGGCGTCTTTGACGCAGCGTGCCAGTTCGTCCAGGCTCGCGCCCGTCGTCATGACGTCGTCCAGCAGCGCGACGCGCATGCCTGACAAATCCCGATGACACTCGAATGCGCCGCGCAGGTTCTTTCTGCGCGCTTGCAGTGCCAGACCGGCCTGTGGCGGTGTAGGCCGGGTTCGTTGGCAGGCATGCAGTTCCAGTGGAATCCCTGATCGAGCACACACGACCCGCGCGATTTCCGCAGCCTGGTTGAACCCGCGTTCTTTCAGCCGCGAGGGATGCAGCGGCATGGGGATCAC
>DAIDAS010000137.1 GCA_027310505.1 bacterium | reverse complement strand
GGCCGATGAGGATCTCGGAAATGCGGGTGACGCCGATGTTGAAGGTCTGTCCCGGATTGATCGCTGCCGGCAGGCCGACGATGCACAACGTGTAGCCCGCCAGCACGAAGGCGTAGGACTGATGGTTGCGGAAGATCATGGAACCTGCGGTGCAGAAGCCGATCCAGACGGCCATGTAGATCAGGAACGGCACCCGCTCCTGCGCGAACAGGGCGACCAGCAGGAACGACACCAGCACGCCGACCAGTGTGCCCAACAAACGATAATAGCTCTTGGCGAACACCATGCCCGAGCGTGATTGCATGACGATCGCCACGGTCAGCATCGCGGTGCGCGGCTGGTCCAGTTCGAATCGCAGTGACAGCCACATTGCCAGCAGGCAGGCGAGCAATACCTTGAGCATGTAACCGATGACGGGCGCGTCTTCGTTCAGCCAGTCGCGCCATGCCACCTGTAGAGGCACCAGCAGGCGGCCTCTGCGGCCAAGCGCGGAAAATAGCGAGGTATTCATGGTTGATGCGCTGCGGGAGCGTGATCCGGGGCTATCGATTCCATGGTGCCGCCTCCCAGTGCGCGCATCAGGCCTGCATAGGCGTCGAGGCGTACGGCCTGTAGCTGCGCGATGATTTCTTGCTGGCGCAGGACGGCGCTGTGGGTGTCGAGTACGTGCTGGAAATTGCTGAGGCCGGCACGGTAACTGGTCTGTGCCAGTTCATGCGCCTTGCGCGCGAAAGCCAGCGACTGCTCGGCCTCTGCGCGTTGCCTGGTGTTCGACTGCAATATCACCAATTGGTCGGAAACGTCCTGTAGAGCCCTGACCAGCACGCCGTTATAGTTCTCTACCGCGATGTCATAGCTGGCAGTTTTGGCCGACAGATTGCCGCGTCTGCGCCCACCGTCGAAAATGGGCAGCGAAACGGCCGGGCCAACCCCGGCGATGCTGGCAGCGTTGCTGATCAGCTGGCCGAAGCCCAGTGCCTGAAACCCGATGAAGGCGAGCAGATTGATGTTGGGATAAAACGCGGCCTTGGCGCCTTCAATGTTCTGTTGAGCCGCTTCCACGCGCCAGCGGTAGGCCAGTACGTCCGGTCGACGGCCGATCAGGTTGGCCGGGAGCTGGTCCGGCAGGCCAACGGCGGCTTCCAGGGCCAGCGACGGGCGCGTGATGGCATCACCAGCCCCTGGCCCTTGCCCGGATAGCGCCGCCAGCTGATTGCGCAGCAAGCTGATGCGGGCATCGATGGCGTCGATTTGCGCGCGAGCCAGTGGCAGTGGCGTTTCGGCTTCGTGGACTTCCATCGCCGTGCCCAGTCCCGCGGTCAGGCTTCGGCGGCTGATGGAGACGCGCTGCTGGATTTCATGGAGGTGTGCCTCAGCGATGTCGCGCAGGGTGAATTCCATTGCCAGTTGCACGTAGCTGCGTACTACGGCTGTTTCCAGCTCGAGCTTGACTTGCTGTACCTCAGCCGCTGCGGCATGGGATTCGTCGACCGAGGCATGCCAGATGCTTTCCTGGCGACCCCACAGGTCGAGGTCATAGGCCAGCGAGGCCGTGGCCTTGTTGTTCCAGTCGGAATGGCCGCCCCAAGGGGGAGGAATGAACTGCAGCGCGGTAAAGCGTTCGCGGGCCACCGAGGCATCCGCACCGATATTCGGCAGGGTCTCGGCATGCATGCTGTCCGCAAACGCCTGCGACAGGGTGACGCGTGCCTGTGCGACGCGCAGCGTGGGGCTGCCGGTAATGGTCCGGGAAACCAGGCTATCCAGTTGTGGGTCGTGATAGGCTTTCCACCAGTCCTCTTTCGGCCAGTCGATGGTCGTGGCGGTGGAGATGGTTTTGCCAGCGTCGAGCTGATTGGCCTCGGTGGTTTTTGCCTGTGGATCAATCCCCTTCATGCTGACGCAGCCGGCCAGCAGGACTATCATGCCTGCCGCCATGCAAGCGCCCGGTAGCGGTCGACGGGCGTGCGTAAGAAGGATCGGGTTACGCAGTTTCATGGCATACGTCCAGATTGGTACGGTTCCTAACAAAATGAATAAAAAAATGTTCAGGGCTTACTTCATGATATCAAGATGTGCGGCCAGCGTTTTGATGCTGGCGACCATGGCGTCGCGCTCTGGAATGCTGAGATTCGACATCAGTGCCTGCACTTTTCTGTAGTAATCCGGCATGACTTTGTCCAGTTTCTGTTGGCCAGCTGGCGTTAGCCGGATCAGGAATTTTCTGCGATCGACGGTATCCATCAGGCGCAGTACCAGCCCTTCGCGCTCGAGGCCATCGATGAAGCCGGTCATGGTGGCTTTGGTGACGCCGGCTTTCTCGGCCAGATCCGAAGGCGAGGAGGTCCGATCTTCTTGACGCATCAATAGCACCAGCACCCACCAGCGCCCCTGCAGCAGATGGTGCTGCCCCAGCAGCTTGTCGAGCGCATCAGAAATATCCGACGCGGCGCGCAACAGGTTCACGAAATCCGAAATCGCCCGAATGTCGGCATCCGGATAGCGCGTGACGAATTTCTCAAGACTTTTGGAAGTCGGTAATTCTTTAAGTAGAAACATAGTACGGATCATTATAGTACGTAACCATACTTTATGACAAGCTGAAAATCCGGATGGTTCAAGACATGGCAAATTTTTTCATTCATGCCTGCCTAACCCTATAATGGCGGCATGTCTGCCAAGCATCATTCGCCGCTGGCGGCCTCGCTCAATTTGCACGATTACCCGGGAACCTTTCCTGTCGCGCGATCGCTCAAGCGGCACATCCACTTCCATCTGGGGCCGACCAATTCCGGCAAGACGCATGAAGCGCTGGTGGTGCTGCAAAAAGCGAAATCCGGCGTCTATCTCGCCCCGCTGCGGCTGCTGGCGATGGAAATCCGCGACCGGCTGATGGACGCGGGCGTGCCGTGCAACCTGGTTACGGGCGAGGAGCGGGTGCTGATTCCCGGCGCACGGCATACCGCCTGTACGGTAGAGATGATGCGGCCGGATATGGAGGTCGACGTCGCGATCATCGACGAAATCCAGATGCTGCAGGACGAATCCCGCGGCTATGCCTGGACGGCGGCACTGGTCGGTGCGCCCGCGAGGCATGTGTATGTCTGCGGCTCGGATGCAGTCACTGCGCCCTGTCTTCGCGCTATCGAATCCATGAACGAACCCTACGACATTACCCGGCTGGAGCGTAAAACGCCGCTGGTGCTCGAAAGCGAATCCCTGAGCGGCGCCCGTTATAACCGCTGGCAGTTGAAAAAAAACATTCGGAAGGGCGATGCCGTGATCGCCTTTTCCCGCAAGGATGTGCTGACACTCAGCGCGCGTATCCGCCAATGGGGATTCGGCGTGGCCAGCATCTACGGTGCGCTGTCACCCGAAGTCAGACGGACCGAGGCCAGGCGCTTCAGCAGCGGCGAGGCGGATGTGCTGGTGGCGACCGATGCCGTCGGCATGGGGCTCAATTTGCCGATACGGCGCGTGGTGTTCTCCGCCACGCACAAGTTCGATGGCGTCGCCACGCGTGACCTCAATGCCACTGAAGTACGTCAGATTGCAGGCCGCGCCGGGCGCTACGGCATTTATCCCACCGGCTATGTGAATGCCTTCGAGGATGATGAACTGATCCATCTCCAACATATGCTCTCCACCTCGGATGCCGCCGAGATGAGCAGGTTGCCGATCACGCCCAACCTGCATCATATGCAGACGCTTTCCAACACCCGACACAGCAACAGGCTGGGCGAGCTGCTTGCGTATTTTTCAGAAAGCGTCGGTATCGATAGCGATGTTTTCGAGACGGCAACACTTGGCGTGCATGTGGGACAGGGCCATCTGATAGACGAATATGCGCCGCACTTGCCGCTCGCGCATAAATTCATTTTCTCCTGCGCGCCGGTGTCGCTGGACAAAGATCACGAGCGGAATTATTTCCTGGCCTGCCTGAAGAGTTTTGCAGCCGCTAGCCAGCGCAAACTGCCGGCAGCGCCGGAATGGCTGGCCTCGACCAGCCCCAGGCACCTGGAAGATGCCGAAAACCTGAGCAAGGATCTGAGCCTCTACGCATGGCTGTCGTTCAAGTTCCCGCAGGTGTTCTACCAAGGTGAACAGGTGCCGGCACTGCGCAGCCGTATCAGCCGCTATATCGAACAGGCATTGCTGACGCAGGCCGGTTTTGGCGATACGTCCAAGGAATTGCTATACGGGTATCGCTAGCATCAGGAATGCCGCGGCAACGAGGCGATAGCGCAGGCGTTGCAATTGCCCTGCCCCCCACCATTGCAGCAGGCTCCGGGCCTTGAGGGCCGAGGCCGGTTTCTCGATTCGGCGATGGAACAGATTCGCCACGAACAGGCTGGTCATCCATGTGGCCAGCATGCCAATGCCGCCCGCTACGGGCCCGGTGAACCCGAGACCGGTGAATACGGTATTCGCCAATAGCAGGACGGGGAAATGCACCAGGAACAACGAATATGAAATCCGGCTCAGGTATTGGGGCAGCGGTCGTTCAGCCCAGCGCGCGATACGCTGTGAGTCTCTTGCGAAAACCAGTGTGAGCGCCACGGCAACCGCGATGAGGATGCGCACCCGGAAATCGACCAGCAGGGCGATGGCAGCCAGCGGCACGATCAGCCATAGCCAGCGCGCGCCTGGATGACCACGCTGTCCCGCCCAGTACGCTGCGGCGCCCATGCCATAAGCGCCGAAAAAATAAGGTGCCCAGTCGTCCAGACTGGCATCCCGATTGAACCAGAACAACGATGCGACGGCCATCAGCGTGATGAGTGCCGGAACGATGTTTCTGGCGCATCCAGTCTTGCGGTCTAACCAGACGATGCCAAGCATCAGCAGGAATAGCTGAAAGTCGATGGCGATGTACCATGCACCGGCAGACAGCGCGCCAAA
>DAIDAS010000123.1 GCA_027310505.1 bacterium | reverse complement strand
GCCATCAATGGCATGGAGGTGGTCAGGCCAAGCAGCAAAAAGGGTAGGAGCCGCTTTAGTTCAAGCCTGGCCGCTATCGGGAGCATCTTCGATTTGGCGTTTCTCATGCCACTGATTATAAAGCAACCTGGTTGCGAAGAGCTCAGCGGAAGGGCGCAAAAAGCGATGCCTTCGGGCGGCAACTTTATCATAAGCGTTGCCATTTCGATGATGTCCAGGCTGGTTGTACTTGTACAGCTAGGTTCCGGCCTCTGCAAGGCGCGCAGCTGCCTGTATGTCCGCTGCGGCTGCAGCCAGCAAGACGCTCGTGATCCTGGTGGATTGTCTCGATTCTATGATGGCTACGGCAGCGGTGCTGGTGCTATATACATTATTGGTCCCCTTTGCATTTGCAACGGCAAGACCAGCGTTTTTGGCGCCGCAGGCGAAGGCTGCTCCATTGTTGGCCGAAAGGGAAATTTTGACGATGTCGTAACTGTTCAAGGCCTGGCAATTGTATGTTCCAGAGTATTTCCCAACGGTGTCTCCGGATACAACTGTTTGGGCGATGGCCGCGACCGATGCAACGCCTAAGGCCATGGTGAGAAACCGCCGGGAATTCTTCAGAAATCTATTCCCTACGCTCTGATCTATTCCAGAAAACTCAACACGCTCGCATGTGGGAAAATTCAATCTGTTGGGCATATCCTGGCTCCATACGACATGGGTACTATTTACGATACCCATTATTAAGCCACCACCTCGTCGATTCTTGCAATATGGGCGCTGGAAACCGGCATAACTCCAAATGCTCAATGGCCACTTTCGACCATCATAACCTTTTCGGATATCTGGTCCCATGGTCGGAAACATATTCAGATTGCACCCGGATTTTATATTTAATATCATAGGCTAACTGATATTGGGCTATATCGTTGCCAGTCTGTTTTTATTGTGTTCAGTGGGAGGATGCTTAACCAGTTCTCTTAGTTAACTCAAGGAGGGATATATGATGTCCAGCCTCAAACAGTTTGTAATGATTGGCCTGGTTGCCAGTCTCGGAGCGAATTATTCAATCGCTGATACAGGAGTGGATTCTTCTCCTGACAACGCCCTTCATCAATCTGGGAACCCTCTCCCAGCGCCGGGTTATGCCCGACCACCGTTCCATATTACACGTAACGCTTCAACCGGCCCGATTGGCTTGGCGCCAGCACAAGTCACGCATTTTTACGGGATCGATCAACTAGCCAATCAGGGGGCAGGCCAAACGATTGCAATCATCGACGCTTATGACGATCCCAATATCGCCTCTGACTTGGCTGTTTTTAGCACCACATTCGGCTTGCCGCCATGCACCACGTCAAACGGCTGCTTTAAGAAAATCTACGCTTCTAACAATAAGCCTCAAACCAACTCCGGTTGGGCGCTAGAAATTTCGCTTGACGTTGAGTGGGCGCACGCGATTGCACCTCAAGCCAGGATTATCCTGGTAGAAGCCGCATCCAACAGTTTCTCCAATCTGATGAAAGCCGTTGACGTTGCCGTCAATAACGGTGCTACCGTTGTTTCCATGAGCTTTGGTGGATCGGAATTCTCATCAGAGACTGCCTATGACAACCATTTCAATGTTGCCAGGGTGACATTCACGGCTTCGTCGGGAGATGGTGGTAATGGCGTCGAATATCCGGCAGCCTCACCGTATGTCGTGTCTGTTGGCGGGACAACGATGAACCTCGCCGACTCGGCCGGCACTTACTCCAGTGAAACCGCATGGAGCGGAAGCGGTGGCGGACGAAGCGCCTATGAGACCGAACCGGCATACCAGTCGAATTTCCCTGTCCCGAATTCCATTGGAACACGGGGGGTGCCGGATGTGGCTTATGGCGCTGACCCGAATATTGGTTTTGCAGTCTATGACTCGCTTAAATATTACGGCCAAAGCGGTTGGTTTCAGGTGGGTGGTACGAGTGCCGGTGCCCCGCAATGGGCGGCCCTGTTCGCAATTGCGAATTCGATCAGGGCTGCATCCAGCATGACCAGCCTGAGTGGCACTGATGGCGTAGTCTATGGCATTGCAGCTTCGACCAGTTACAGCTCGGATTTTCATGATATTACGACTGGCACAAACGGTACGTGCGGCACAATATGTACCGCGGCGACCAGTTATGATTACATTACGGGGTTGGGTAGCCCCGTGGCTAATGGCCTTATTGCCACGCTCAGCCATTAGGTTAATAGGTTAAAAGGTGAACTCTACCCAGGCTACAAATCGGGGCATTTGGATTTCAGCAGGCCAGATACCCGGATTGATCGCTGATGATTGAATTACAGCCAGGGCTGATTTTTCAACGAAATCGGCCCTTCTTTGAGTGTGGCGCCCCCTTGGTTAGGGCTGCGGCGCTTGTCATGTGTAACTTGTAACTCCCCCGATCCCTCTCATTCCTGACACAAGCTGGAAAAGCTATCCACCCTCGAAGTTGGGCGACTGCTTGGCTTGGTCGCCAATGGTTACTAACCGTTAGAAACTACCGTAATTCTCCCGGCAGGCTCACAGTATGCTCATCGCAGTTGTTAGGCAGAATGCCTGAAGCGATATCGTCAGCTTTGATTAGAAAGGAGAACGATCATGTCCAATCAATCGACCATTCATCCACTATCGATCACCGTAGGCGTGCTGCTCCTGATTTCTCTTGCGGGCGCCCGGGTTTCCTCCGCAGCGGGGACGGACGCTGATTCCCAAGCGCAGGCTGCATATTTGTTGCAGCACCCTCTGAACAGAATCGCCATCACGGATGGGTTTCAGCAGTCAGGCAACGGTAACGACAAGATTCTCGCCCCGCAGGAACAGGCTAAACGTGTTTTGCAGCCAGTCGCCGCTGGCGGAGCGGAGTCTTCGGGTTCGGGCCAGTTCCTGGCATCCCAATCGGTTGAGCCGCAATTGCAGGCCGTTCGGGTGCTCACTCACAATCCCCAATGAAAACGATGAGCCCGTGAGTGTTGAAAGGGTGGGTGAAGGCCAGCGATTAGCCAGCCCCGCCCTTTCGGATTGTTCTCGTCGTGGGGGCAAGGGGTTTCTGTTTCGAAGCATTAAGC
>DAIDAS010000096.1 GCA_027310505.1 bacterium | reverse complement strand
CTGGTCACTGCGCAGATCGACAATCGGCTGGTAATGCAATTCAAGCTGCCCGCGCTCGACTGCCTGCGCCAGTTGTGTGACCGTCCATTTGGTTGGTTGGGAAGCGCTCATGATTATTCCCTGAAGGCCCGTAGCAGCCGCACAACAGACAGAACAAACAAGCCGGTCAGCGTAAGGGCTGCAAGGCCCCAGTGGTCCCCGATGAACGCGCCGACCGTCGTTCCCGCAAGCACAACGGCGAGAATCGGCAAATGGCAGGGACAGGTGAGCACGGCCAGCGCACCCCACAGGTAGCCGGTGATTGGCTTGCGTGTCTCGGTCGGCAAGCGTTCGGGGTCGTTCATGACAAACTCTCCGCTTGCTGTGCCGGTTCGGTTGGCATGGCGTTTAACTGCACTTCGAGGCTGGCCAAGACCTCGCGTCGGCGTTCGACGAGTTGACGCAGCACGGCAATCTGTGCAGATGCGCCGTCACCGTCCGCAGCATCCAACGCCCGATATAACCGCGCCAGCGCGTCCAGTCCGATACCCGCCTCAAAAGCGGCCCGCACAAAGCACAGCCGTTGCAAGGCGGCGTCATCGAACACGCCGTAGCCGCCCGTGGTGCATGCGACTGGCCGCAGCAAGCCGCGCAGCAGGTAGTCGCGCACGATATGCACGCTCACCCCGGCCTCAAGGGCCAGCCGGGACACTGTGTAGGCGCTCATTGAACACCTCCTTTTCCTCATCCGGCGCAGCACGAAAGCTGCTTCACGTCCTTGCTGAAGGTCTGCGCCGCGAGCTTCAGCCCCTCGACCATCGTCAGGTAGGGGAACAACTGGTCAGCCAGTTCCTGTACGGTCATGCGGTTACGGATCGCGAGCACCGCCGTCTGGATCAGTTCACCCGCTTCCGGGGCCACCGCTTGCACGCCGATGAGCCGTCCGCTACCTTCCTCGATGACCAGCTTGATGAAGCCGCGTGTGTCGAAGTTGGCAAGCGCACGCGGCACGTTGTCCAAGGTCAAGGTGCGACTGTCGGTCTCGATCCCGTCGTGATGTGCTTCCGCCTCGCTGTAGCCCACGGTGGCGACCTGCGGGTCGGTGAACACCACGGCCGGCATTGCGGTCAGGTCCAGGGCCGCATCGCCGCCAGTCATGTTGATCGCAGCACGGGTGCCGGCCGCTGCCGCCACATAGACGAACTGAGGCTGGTCGGTGCAGTCGCCAGCCGCATAAATGTGTGGCGTACTGGTGCGCATGCCCTTGTCGATGACGATGGCCCCCTGCGCATTGGCAGCGACTCCCGCCGCTTCCAATGCCAGGCTGCGCGTGTTCGGTGCCCTGCCAGTGGCGACCAGCAGCTGGTCGGCGCGTATTTCACCGTACCCGGTGGTCAGCACGAATTCGCCGTCCACATGCGCGACCTGGCTGGCTTGCGTGTGTTCCAATACCTTGATCCCTTCGGCACGGAACGCGGCTGTGACGGCCTCACCGATGGCCGGGTCTTCGCGGAAGAACAGTGTGCTGCGCGCCAGGATCGTGACCTGGCTGCCCAGCCGGGCGAAGGCTTGCGCCAGTTCCAGCGCCACCACCGACGATCCGATCACGGCTAGGCGTTCGGGAATGGTGTCACTCACTAGGGCCTCGGTAGATGTCCAGTACGGCGTGCCTTTCAAACCAGTGATGGGCGGAATGGCCGGACTGGCACCAGTGGCGACCAGGCAGCGATCGAACACCACGACGCGCTCGCCGCCATCGTTCAAACGGACGGTAAGGCTTTGGTCATCCTTGAAACGCGCTTCACCATGCAGAACGGTGATGGCCGGGTTGCCATCCAGGATGCCTTCGTACTTGGCGTGGCGCAGCTCATCGACGCGCGCCTGCTGCTGGGCCAGTAGTTTGCTGCGGTTAATCGCCGGCACAGTAGCCGCGATGCCATCGTCGAACGGACTTTCACGGCGCAGATGCGCAATGTGGGCGGCACGGATCATGATCTTGGACGGTACGCAGCCGATGTTGACGCAGGTGCCGCCGATAGTACCGCGCTCGATCAGCATGACTTTCGCGCCTTGCTCGACGGCCTTCAGCGCCGCCGCCATGGCGGCCCCGCCGCTGCCGATGACGGCGATGTGCAAACCGGCACCCGCAAGTGCATCACGGGGTTTTGTTTCATCTTTGAAATCACCAACCCGGATCGAGCCTTGATAACCCAATGCGGCGATGGCGGCCAGAATTTGGTCGTGACTCACCGCTGTATCCGCCATGACCTGTGCGCGGCTTTCGGGATAAGACACCACAGCGGCTTTCACGCCGGGAATCATTTCTAAAGCGTCTTTGACATTTGTGGCGCAGGTAGTGCAGGTCATGCCTTTTACGGTGATTTCGGTCATTTTTTTACTCCATTGAATTTCTGGGTGCAGCAGGCATCAGCTTGGCGTATTCGCTGGATGGCGTAGATGGTCAAGCCGATGAAAATCGCCAGCGCAGGCAGTAACACATAGTCCAGATAGCCGGTCAGCGCGGACAAGCCGACCACCCCGAGCAGAATGACCAGTACGGGCGTGAAGCAACACAGCGCGACTAGAACCGTGCCAATAATGCTGACCCGCAGCAGTGTCTTCGGGTCTTTCATGATCAGTTCTTGACTGATGATGGGTAGCCAGCATCCTCGGTCGCCTTGGTCAGCTTCTGCACGCTGGTCTTGGCATCATCGAACGTGACAACCGCTTCGCGTGTCTCGAAGGTCACGTCAACTTTACTGACGCCATCGACCTTGGAAATCGCCTTCTTGACGGTGATCGGGCAGGCCGAGCAAGTCATGCCCGGTACGGACAGCGTGACGGTCTGGGTGGCGGCCCACACGGGGGCAATGACGGCGACGAGCGCGAGGGAGGCAAACAGCTTTTTCATGGTGAACTCCTGTGGTTAATAGAAAAATGGGACGACGTAGGGAAATCCGAGCGCGACAAGAACCAGCGCAGCCACGACCCAGAAAATGAGCTTGTAAGTCGCTCGCACCTGGGGAATCGCGCACACGTCCCCCGGTTTGCAGGCTTGCGCCGGGCGGTAGATGCGCCGCCATGCAAAGAACAGCGCGACCAGTGCTGCACCGATAAAGATGGGGCGATAGGGTTCGAGCACCGTCAGGTTGCCGATCCATGCCCCGCTGAAGCCCAAGGCAATCAGGACCAGCGGCCCCAGGCAGCAGGCCGACGCAAGAATGGCGGCTAGCCCACCGGCGAAGAGTGCGCCGCGCCCGTTTTGTGGTTCAGACATACGCTTGTCCTTTCAAATTTGGTTTGGATAGCTTAAGCTTACTTCCGTAGTTATGTACGGAGTCAAGCGATATGCAAAACAATTTTGAGAATCTGACCATCGGCGTTTTTGCCAAGGCGGCCGGGGTCAATGTGGAGACCATCCGGTTCTATCAGCGCAAGGGCCTGCTGCCGGAACCAGACAAGCCCTATGGCAGCATTCGCCGCTATGGCGAGGCAGATGTGACGCGGGTGCGCTTCGTGAAATCAGCCCAGCGGCTGGGTTTCAGCCTGGATGAAATCGCCGAGCTACTGCGGCTGGATGACGGAACACATTGCGAAGAAGCCAGTAGCCTGGCCGAGCACAAGCTCCAGGACGTGCGCGAGAAGATGGCCGACTTGGCGCACATGGAGGCCGTGCTGTCTGAACTGGTGTGCGCCTGCCATGCGCGGAAGGGGAACGTGTCCTGTCCGCTGATTGCGTCACTGCAAGACGGAACGAAGCTCACTGCGTCGGCGCGGGGGAGTCACGGGTTGACTACGCCTTAGCGTGCTTTATTTTCCGAATTCTGAGACGTCCCC
>DAIDAS010000071.1 GCA_027310505.1 bacterium | reverse complement strand
TGGCTGCGCCAATACCGACGGCAACGAATCCGCTGAACCCCATCAGTCGTTACGCCACTCCTGATCGTGGCAATCGAATATCTGCGGTGCTTCCGGGCCCCATGTACCTGCCGGATACCCCTGCACGTCGCTCTTGGTCTTGGCCCAGGCCTTGATGATCGGATCCACTACACGCCAGGCCCATTCCACTTCGTCGAAGCGGATGAACAGGGTCTTGTCGCCGCGGATCACGTCCAGCAGCAGCGCCTGATAGGCTTCGAGCGGCTTTTCGTCTTCCGCCTGGCGGTAAGAGGCATTGAGAGCAACCGTGCGTGTGTTCATGCCCAGACCCGGCGCACGCACGTGCATTTCCATGTTCATGTGCTCGGTAGGCTGCAGCAGCAGGTGAATCCAGTTCGGCTCGATATGGTCGAGTTCTTCGTTATGGAACAGGTGCTGCGGCGGATGACGGAAACGGATCGATATGGAGGATTCCGTCTTCGCAAGGCGCTTGCCGGTACGCAGGTAGAACGGCACACCGCGCCAGCGCCAGTTATCGATGTAGAACTTGGCGGCAACAAAAGTTTCGGTTGCGGATTCAGGATCGACACCCGGCTCGTCCATGTAGCCATGTACCGGCTGGCCCTTGGCGGTGCCAGCAGTGTACTGGGCACGAACGACGTGGTCCGTGACCTTGTCTTCCGGGATGATACGCAGGGATTTCAGCACCTTGACCTTTTCGTCGCGCACGGCGTCTGCTTCCATGGTCGCAGGCGGCTCCATGGCAACCACGGTCAGCAGCTGCATCAGGTGGTTCTGCAACATGTCACGCATCGCGCCGCCGGACTTGTCGTAGTAGTCGGCACGGGTGCCGATGCCGAAGTCTTCAGCCACGGTAATCTGCACGTGGTTGATGTAGTTGCGGTTCCACAGCGGCTCGATCAGTGTGTTGGCAAAACGGTAAACCAGCAGGTTCTGCACGGTTTCCTTGCCCAGGTAGTGGTCGATGCGGTAGATCTGCTCTTCGTCGAAGTGCTTGTGCAGGGAGCGGTTGAGTTGCTGTGCGGTTTCCAGATCGGTGCCGAACGGCTTTTCAACCACAATGCGATGCAGGCCGCGCGGCTGGGAGAAGCCGTATTCGTCCAGGAAATTGATGACCGTGTTGAAATCTTTCGGGATGATGGAAAGATAGAACACGATGTTGCTGCACGAACCTTCCCTGGGTTCCGCAAGCTTGTCTTTCAGGCGCTGATAAAAATCGGCTTCTCTCAGGTCGCCCGACATGTAGGCGAAACGCTTGGCGAAACGGGCGGCGATGGCCGGATCGACCTTGTTGCCGAATTTATCCTGCAGAACCTTGTGGAGATGCTCCAGCCACGACTCATGCGTGTGGTCCTGACGGCCCAGCGCCAGAATGCTCATATCCCCCGGGATACGCCCGGCGGCTTCCAGATTGTAAAGGCAGGGCAACAGCTTGATCGTTGCCAGATTGCCAGTCGCGCCAAAAATGACGAAATGGCACGGCCCTGGAATTGTCTCCTGATTACTCATCTTGCTTTAGTCTCCTGATTTAACCGTGTGGCAGCCAGAACTCGGTATCATGCCGGGAAAAATCCCGCAAAACCCGCCACGTAGCAGGGTTGCGCCACCCTTTCCACATCAGTATTATCGTTTGTTACAGATAAATTGCGCCGAAATTGCGGCAATTATAATTGCCCTAGGCCCTCAAGAGAAAGAAAAAATCCTTTTGCGTATTCTTTTCGTCACCTCCGAAGCCTTTCCGCTGATCAAAACCGGCGGCCTCGCCGATGTCAGCGGTTCGCTCCCTGCAGCCCTCAGAAATCTTGGTGAAGACGTCCGCTTGCTGATCCCCGGCTATCGTCAAGTGCTGGAAAAACTGCGTAATCCACGCATACTGCTCGAACTGCAATGGCTGCCCATTGTGGGCAATGTCACCCTGATCGCCGGCGAGATGCCCGACACCGGCGTGCCGGTCATGGCAATCGCCTGCCCCCAGCTGTATGAGCGTGACGGTGGCCCCTACCTAGACCCGGAAGGGCGCGAGTGGCTGGATAACCCGTTACGTTTCGGTATTCTTTCGCGTGTCGCGGCCATTCTCGGCAGCCATGTCAGTCCTCTTGCCAACTGGATCCCGGACATTGTTCATTTCAACGACTGGCAAGGAGGCCTCACCCCTGCCTTCATGCGCTATTCCGGGGCGCCATGCGCCAAATCGGTGCTTGGTATTCATAATCTCGCCTTTCAAGGCAATTGTGCCGAAGAATGGGTGGAAAAACTCGGGCTGCCTCCTGAAGCTTTCCATATCGAAGGGCTGGAGTACTACGGACAATTGTCATTCCTCAAGGCCGGCGTTTATTACGCCGACAGCATCACGACCGTCAGCCCGACCTATGCCGCGGAAATCCAGACACCGGAATTCGGCTTCGGCATGCAGGGGCTGCTTGCCACCCGTAGCGAACATATTCACGGCATCCTCAACGGTATCGATACCACCGAGTGGAACCCCACTGGCGATCCGCATTTGTTCCACCCGTATGACACCGAACACCTGGATCAGAAACAGCTGATCAAGCGGGAACTGCAACAGCGCCTGGGTCTGGCCCAGAACGCCGACGCACCGCTGCTGGGGATTGTGAGCCGGCTCACCCACCAGAAAGGTCTCGACCTATTTCTGGAATGTGCCGCGCCGTTACTGGCGCGGGGCTGTCAGATCGCGCTGCTGGGCGGGGGCGAACCGTTGCTGGAACACGGCTTCTGGCGATTGTCGCTGAATCACCCGCAACAGGTCGGTGTCAGCATCGGCTATAACGAACCACTTTCACACCAGATCATGGCCGGCGCAGATATCTTCATCATGCCGTCGCGCTTCGAACCTTGCGGCCTCAACCAGATGTACGGCCTGCGTTATGGCACGCCACCCGTGGTGCGGCGAACCGGCGGGCTGGCAGACTCGGTGTGCGACGCGACTGAAGCCAGCCTGGAGGACGGCAGCGCTACCGGCTTCGTATTTGATCTGGCAGACAGACAGGCGCTGCTCAACTGCGTACAGCGCGCCATTGACCTCTACCATGACAAGCCGGTCTGGGAAAAAATCCAACGCAATGGTATGGTCAGGGATCTTGGCTGGAATCACAGTGCCAGCATCTACCGTGACGTTTATCGTTCCCTGCTTTAACAACCGCATCTCTGAGACCACATATGAAAAGCCCCGCGCATTACGGCGGGGCTTTTCATATTACGGTAACAATCGACCAGCATAATGCGAATCAGCTCAGAAAGTGGCACACGTATTGCTTATGTAATACCGAGCTTTCTCCAAAGCTAAAATCTCCTCCCTCCGGGCGCCCTTTGGCGCCCATTTTTTTACCCGGTTACTCTTCGGTCCGGATGAAGTGCTCGCGGTAGTACTTCAATTCATCGATGGATTCGTAAATATCGGCCAGCGCCGTGTGCTTGTTGCTTTTCTTGAAGCCATCGTACAGCTTGGGGCGCCAGCGGCGAGCCAGTTCCTTGAGCGTGCTGACATCGAGGTTGCGATAATGGAAATAGGTTTCCAGTTTGGGCATATAGCGTGCCATGAAGCGGCGATCCTGACCGATGGAATTGCCACACATGGGTGACTTGCTTGCAGGCACGTACTGCTTGAGAAACTCGATCATCTGCGCCTCGGCTTCGGCCTCGGTCAGTGCGGAAGCCTTGACCTTGTCGATCAGGCCGGATTTGCCATGCGTGCCTTTGTTCCACGCATCCATGCCGTCCAGCACGGCATCGGATTGGTGCACAACCAGCACCGGCGATTCGGCAATGACATTGAGGTTGGAATCGGTCACCACCGCAGCGAGCTCCAGAATCACGTCGCTGTCGGGCAGCAGGCCGCTCATTTCCATATCCACCCAAATCAGATTGTTATTGTCTTGTGCCATAATGAACCTTCCCGCCGTTTGTATTTCAAAAAAAGCGTTGAGTTTAACCGAAATTGATCATGACCATATTCACTACCGTATTCCTCAGCCTTCTCGCCACGACCGTCCTGACCCGCCTCTGGCTGGGTCGCAGGCACGTGGCTTACGTTCAGGCGCACCGCCATCACGTACCGGCTGCATTTGCAGCAAGCATCAGTCTGGACGCACATCAAAAGGCGGCTGACTATTCATCCGCAAAGACCCGGCTCATGATGACGGAAGGTACCGTGCAGGCCATCCTGCTGCTGACGCTCACATTGGGCGGCGTGCTGCAATGGCTGGATGACAGCTGGCGTGCAGCCCTGCCCGACTCCAGTCTGCTGCGTGGCGCACTGGTGATCCTCAGCGCGTTTCTCATCAGCAGCCTGGTGGACATCCCGCTCGACTATTACAAGTCGTTCGTCATCGACCAACGCTTCGGCTTCAACAAGATGTCGCGCGCCATGTTCGTTTCCGACCTCGTTAAAAACGCACTGGTCGGACTGGCGCTCGGCGCACCGTTACTGTTTGCCGCGCTCTGGCTGATGCAAGGCGCAGGCAGCTGGTGGTGGCTGTACCTGTGGGTCGTCTGGTCGGCGTTCAACCTGCTGATGCTGGCGGTTTACCCAACTTTCATCGCGCCCTTGTTCAACAAGTTCCAGCCACTGACCGATGAATCGCTGAAGACCCGTATCGAAACGCTGCTGGCCAAATGCGGCTTCAAATCACAGGGGTTGTTCGTGATGGATGGCTCC
>DAIDAS010000046.1 GCA_027310505.1 bacterium | reverse complement strand
TCTCGGCACCGTGCGACGCTGCGACACTATCATAGAACTGGAACATGGCCGGTTGGTGGCACAAGGCACATTCGATCAATTACTTGAATGCAGCCCAAGTTTTAGACAAATGGTCTCATGTAGTGGGATAATAACAAGTTTGAATTGAAAATACGGTAACAGATTCGTCTTTTCGAAACTAGCTGACAAGCATCGCGAAATAAATGTTCAACGATAAAAATATTTTACTCACGGGCGGCACCGGTTCCTTTGGTCACACCTTTGTGCCACTGACTTTGGCACGATTCAATCCGAAAAAACTCATCATCTTTTCACGCGATGAAATGAAACAATGGGAAATGGCCAAACTATACGGGAATGATCCTCGCGTCCGTTTTTTCATTGGTGATGTGCGTGACAAAGATCGCTTGCACAGGGCGTTAGGCGGTATCGATTACGTCGTTCATGCCGCTGCGACCAAGATTGTTCCGACAGCCGAATACAACCCCTTCGAATGCGTCAAAACCAATATCAACGGCGCAATGAATCTGATCGATGCCTGTATCGATCAAAATGTAAAGCGGGTAGTCGCTTTATCGACGGATAAAGCCAGCAGCCCAGCCAATCTATATGGTGCGACCAAACTGGCTTCGGACAAGCTCTTCGTTGCCGGTAACTCATATGCAAGTGGTCACGAAACGCGGTTTGCCGTTGTCCGATACGGTAACGTGATGGGTTCGCGCGGCTCTGTTATTCCGTTTTTCATGTCGCAGGCATACACAGGTAAGCTACCGATTACCGACCCGCGCATGACGCGATTCATGATCACATTGGAACAGGGCGTTGAATTGGTCTGGCACGCATTTCAGGATATGGTTGGCGGCGAGATCTATGTGAAGAAAATTCCATCAATGAATATTACCGATATTGCCAAGGCAGTCGCACCTGATTCGCAACATGAAATCATCGGCATCCGTCCTGGCGAAAAACTGCACGAACAAATGATTAGTTCAGAAGATTCATATCATACCTATGAATACCCGGAACATTACAAAATTCTTCCTGCGATACATGACTGGAGTAACGACGCCAATCGTATCAAAAATGGCGAAAAAGTTTCGGAAGGTTTTACTTATGCCTCCGACACGAATACTGAATGGATGAATGTTGGGAAGTTACAACAATGGATTGCGGCCAACCGTGCCAAGATTGGCGATTTCTGATGGCAGAATTTATTCCTTATGGCCGACAGGATATTTCCGAAGCAGATATCAAGTCTGTCGTGGATGTGTTGCACTCGGACTGGCTGACGCAAGGGCCTGTCGTGCCAAGATTTGAACAATCGGTTGCACAGTATTGCGGAACTGAATACGCCCTGGCAATGAACAGCGCAACCTCGTCATTACATGCTGCCTGTTTGGCGTTGGGGCTTGGGCAAGGAGATTGGCTATGGACCTCCCCTAATACTTTTGTAGCCTCAGCTAATTGTGGTTTGTACTGCGGCGCACAGGTTGATTTTGTTGACATCGATCCGCGCACCTACAACATGAGCATCTCTTCGCTCGAAGAAAAGCTTCTGGTAGCAGAACGGCAGGGAAAATTACCGAAGATCGTCATCCCGGTTCATTTTGCCGGGCAGTCCTGCGAGATGAAAAGCATACGAGCATTGGCTGATCGTTACGGTTTCAAGATCATTGAGGATGCCTCCCATGCCATCGGCGGGAAATACCTCACTGCACCGATCGGCAATTGCCAATATTCGGACATCACGGTTTTTAGTTTCCATCCGGTTAAAATCATCACTACTGCCGAAGGCGGCATGGCGCTAACCAATAATGCAGAGTTGGCAAGTCGAATGTCACGATTGCGTAGCCACGGCATTACACGTGACCCTGCGCTATTTACACACGGATCGGATGGGCCTTGGTACTACCAACAAATAGACCTTGGTTTCAATTTCCGCATGACAGATATTCAGGCGGCCCTTGGCGTAAGCCAAATGTTGCGCCTGGATGAATTTGTCACTAAGCGTCACGCGATTGCCAAGCGGTATGATGAGCTATTAGTCGACCTGCCGGTAATTTCGCCCTGGCAGCACCCCGATTCGAATTCCAGTGTACATCTTTATCCGATCCGCCTTGAATTAAAACAGCTGAAGTTGAATCGTCGACAGATCTTTGATGCACTTCGCGCGCAAGAAATAGGAGTGAATTTGCATTACATTCCAGTACACACGCAACCATACTACCAAGCGCTAGGCTTCAAGACCGGTGATTTTCCAATGGCAGAACAATATTACGAACAGGCGATCAGTTTGCCCATCTATCCCTCGTTGCCAGAGCGCCACCTCGAACGCGTGATCTCGGCACTTAAAGCAGCACTATAGGTATGGCCATGACGCTCGCTCAACCCCTGGTGCTAGGGCGCACGCTGATCCTTATTCCCGCAAAGGCCGGATCGACGCGCTTGCCGCGAAAAAACATTCGCCCATTACACGGCATCAGCCTGCTGGGCCGGACTATTCAACGTGCCCAGGCGCTACCCTTTATACAACGGATATGCGTTAGCACAGAGGACGAAGAAGTCGCCACCGAAGCCCGGAAATGTGGCATAGAAGTCCCTTTCATACGTCCTGCTCATCTTGCTCGTGACCCGGCAGGGGTTGTTGATGTTGCTCTGCATGCTCTGGATTGGCTGGAGGCTGAGGGGGAACGTTTCGAGACCTTGATGATTCTTTTGCCTACATCGCCGTTTTGCACAGTAGCCGATATAGAAGGAGCTGTCAGAACTTATCTCGACCAGAATGTCGATTTTCTTATGAGTGTTTCCAGGGAAGCGCATTCGCCACTTTCGAGCTTAATTCTGAAAGACGGACAACTAACGCCATTACATCCAGAATGGTTGAATCGCACTGGCGCCAAAGCAGACAGTGAATTGCCGACAATTGTGCGCTGCAATGGAGCCGTGACCATTCTTAATGTCGCCGCATTCCGGCGCGAACGAAATTATTACGCATATCCGCTGGCAGCTTACGAG
>DAIDAS010000040.1 GCA_027310505.1 bacterium | reverse complement strand
CGAGATTGCTTTGCGCCGCAGTCGCCACTTGCAGCTGGCTCTCCAGGCGCACCACCTTGACCTGCAACGTCTGCGCATCTTCCAGCTTTTGTACTGCAACACGATCCATGGCGAATACATGGCGTGCAACAAACTGCCAGTAGGCCGCCACATAACCTATCGCAAGAACAAGCAATAGCCAAGCGACGCGCCAATACCAAGGCAAGGCGGTATGCACGGCCACCTGGGGCGCGGTAATGCCGAAACGCCTTTTCAGCGCCCGTTGCCACTGTCTCATGGCAGGAGCGGCACCAATTCCAGTCCAGTTGTTTCCTCAAAACCGAACATGATGTTCATGTTTTGCACCGCCTGGCCTGCGGCACCCTTCACTAGATTGTCGATCACGGACAACACAACCACCATGTCACCACCCTGGGGACGATGTATGGCGATCCGGCATTGGTTGGAGCCCCGCACAGAGCGCGTTTCCGGATGCGATCCGGACGGCAGCACATCGACAAAGCGTTCCGCCTGGTAGTGCTGCTCAAACAATTTCTGAACGTCCGTCTCTTTTGTCAGACGCGCATAGAGTGTCGCGTGGATTCCCCGGATCAGTGGCGTCAGATGCGGCACGAAAGTTAATCCCACCGCCTTGCCGCTCATCAAACCCAAGCCTTGGCTGATTTCAGGCAAATGGCGATGGCCTGCCACACCGTAAGCCTTGAAGTTGTCGCCAGCCTCGGCAAACAGGATATGCGTTTCAGCCTTGCGGCCGGCACCGCTGACGCCGGATTTGGCATCGGCAATCAGGTTGGCTTCATCCACCACACCGGCCTGCAGCAAAGGCAGGAAACCCAGTTGCACGGCTGTTGGGTAGCATCCGGGATTAGCGACCAGCTGCGCCAAAGCAATTTCGGCCCGGTTTATTTCCGGCAGACCGTAAACGGCTTCGGCGATGATCTCCGGACAGGCATGCGTCATGCCGTACCATTTTTCCCATACGGCCACATCCTTGATGCGAAAATCGGCGGCCAAATCGATGACCCTCACGCCGGCATCGAGCAGGGCGCGCGTTTGCTGCATGGCAATGCCGTTCGGGGTCGCAAAAAAGACCACATCGCAGGCTTTCAGATCGGCTTGCGCCGGATCGGTAAAAGCAAGGTCGACATACCCACGCAAACTGGGGAACATATCACTGACAGGCTGCCCAGCCTCGCCACGCGAGGTGATGCAGGTCAATTCTGCATTCGGATGTCTCGCCAGCAGGCGCAGCAATTCAACGCCGGTATATCCAGTGCCGCCAACAATGCCGATCTTTATTTTATTTTTTTTCATATCTCTATAAAAAATAAGTGAATTTTTGTCCCGAGCGGGCAATCTTAATCAGCGCCCTGCAAAAACGCAATAATAACCCCATAACGACGCAGGCCTGAAAAACAAAAAAGCCGCACAAGTGCGGCTTTTTTGCGGAAGCAAGCGATTAACGCTTGGAGAACTGCTTGGCGCGGCGTGCTTTACGCAGACCGACCTTCTTACGTTCCACTTCACGTGCATCGCGGGTCACGAAACCTGCGCCGGACAGGGCACTCTTCAGTGCCGCATCGTAATCGATCAGGGCGCGTGTGATACCGTGACGCACTGCACCGGCCTGACCGGATTCGCCACCGCCAACCACGTTGACCATGATGTCGAAGCTTTCCGTGTTGTTGGTCAGCTCCAGCGGCTGGCGCAGAATCATGCGCGAAGTCACACGGGAGAAGTACTCATCAACCGGCTTGTCGTTAACGATGATGTTGCCCTTGCCAGACTTCAGGAAAACGCGTGCCACAGAGCTCTTGCGGCGGCCGGTTCCATAATTATATTTACCGATCATGCTGGATCCTTAAATTTCCAGGGGTTGGGGTTGCTGTGCAACGTGATCATGCTTGGGGCCGGAATAGACCTTGAGCTTGCGGAACATCGCATAGCCCAACGGACCCTTGGGCAGCATGCCCTTGACAGCCTTTTCCAGAGCGCGGCCCGGGAAGCGGTCCTGCATCTTGCTGAAATTGGTAGTGGAAATACCGCCCGGGTAACCGCTGTGACGATGGTACAGCTTGTCATCGGCCTTGTTGCCGGTGATCTTCAGCTTGTCGGCGTTGACCACGACGATGTAATCGCCGGTGTCCACGTGCGGGGTATAAATGGTCTTGTGCTTACCGCGCAGGCGGTGAGCAATTGCGCTCGCCAGACGGCCAAGCACTACGTCCGTGGCATCTACCACGAACCAGTCGCGTTTTACTTCGTGCGATTTAGCAGAAAAGGTTTTCATCGGTGCAACCGTGATCGCTGAAAAAATTAAAGAGGCGGATTCTATGTCCAACACATGGGCTTTGTCAAACAAAATATGGAGATCAGACCAAATAACTGGCGACCAGACCGGCAAAAATTGCTGCGCCCAGCCAGTTGTTATGCAAAAACGCCTTAAAGCAGTGCGCTCGGTCACGCGCCCGTATCAGCGTGTAATGATACAGCACAAGCCCTGCGGCAGCGGCCAGGCCAACATAATAAGGCCAGTGCAAGTGCAGCGTCCGACCCAACGAGGTCATCAATACCAGCATGCCGACGTAGCAGGCCATGATTGCAACGACGTCGTACCGCCCAAAAAAGAGGGCGGACGAGCGAATGCCAATCTTGATGTCGTCTTCGCGATCAACCATGGCGTACTCGGTATCGTAGGCGATGGCCCAGAACACATTGGCGAGCAGCAGCATCCACGCGATTGACGGCACGGCGGCATTGTGTGCGGCAAAAGCCATGGGG